>JAVHSE010000001.1:0-6107 GCA_036172015.1 Patescibacteria group bacterium
AAGCAACAAGCAACAAGCAACAAGCAACAAGCAACAAGCAACAAGCAACAAGCAAAATGGCTTAATAAGTATTTTTTTAAAAAAGAGTATATATGTATCTATTTGGTGAAAATCAAATATATAAATATGTACTTTTTTTGTTCTTTAAAATAAAACGAAAAAAATTTAAAACAAAGGGTACCCATAAAGGGTACCCCTACAAAAAAAATCGTGCCATATTACTCTGTAGGGGCAATCCCTTGTGGTTGCCCCGAGAAAGAAAATCCATCAATAACAATTTTATTTTTTTAATTTTAAAAATATGAAAAAAATATATACAAATCCTCTAACAAATGGGGTTTCTTGATTTACACTCGTAGAACTGATCGTGGTTATCACGATACTATCTATATTAGCAACGATATGATTTGTGAGTTACCAATGATATACCCAAGATGCGAGAGATCTCTCAAGAAGTGAAACACTTAATAATATATCAAAAGAACTCACACTCTATATAGCCAACCATGGAAAAGCTCCTGATGTTGAAGATACAGCTACTATATCAGCAAGTGGAGTATTACTTACCTATCAAGGATACTTTTGAGAAAAAGCAGCGAAAGAAATAAATATGAGTAAAACTCCTCTGGATCCAAAAGATAAAGAACTCTATTTTTATGCCTTAAATGAGAGTAAAGATAGATATCAAATCGGATGATATTTTGAAGGAATTCCAGATATTGCATATGTAACGAAAAGCTATGCAGTCGATTATAGTAGTAGAAATCTCGCTACGACTGGAAATCAACTCTGAATGTTGTTTAATTCCCAAAATAATCAGTTTATCTCAGGAACTTGAGTAGATATACTGACCACTAATAGTGGAACGGTATATAAAATGGTGTTTACCAAAGATGATATCGTAAGTTTTTCATGATATGCTCTCGTTTCTTTGATACATACGAAAGAAACAGCAGCTAAATGACCATGTCCAGATGGATTTATAAAAGTTCCAGGAAATCAAGAATTTAATACCGATACTTTTTGTGTCGCTCAATATGAGATGTGATATAGTGATGGGCTGACTCCAAACGCTACTGATCCAAACCGGAATACTATCAAGTATGTAGAATGAAAAGAAATTGTATCTAAGCCGTGAGTATATCCAATAGCTCAGATAAAACAACTAGAAGCTCTCAAAGCATGTAGAGATATGGGAAGTGAATTTCATCTCATAACCAACAATGAATGGATGACCATAGCAAGAAATATAGAATCTGTAAAACAAAACTGGTCAAGTACAGAAGTAGGAAAATGAAATCTCTCTAATGGAGTTTCAGGTGATACAGCTCTTTGATGTGATGAAAAAGGTGGAAATGCAGATTCAAGAACGTATGTTACCAAAACATGAAAAGGAACGAGTGAAATATGTAATAAAAAAAGAAAACATATATTAAATAATGGAGAAGAAATATGGGATCTCTCTGGAAATGTATGGGAACATGTCAATAAAGAATCAACGGTAACGCAAACAGTAGTTGCTGGATGAACTCCTACTATTGCATGGGATACTGACGGAGTATATGATACTTCCGATATGAGAAAATATGGATCAGCCTTTTGATTTGGAACGAGTGCTGGAATGTGATCAGTATATGCCACTCAGGGAGTAGCAAATAATATATTTCTTCGTGGTGGGAGTGCGACTAATACGACCGATGATGGAGTCTTCACTTTGTTCTTGGAGCGGGCTTCTACCACTGCGAATGCGACTGTTGGGTTTCGTTGTGTGAGTAATCTGTAAACTTGTATATTTTCGTTTAGCCGAGATAAAAAGAATTCTTTGAAATGATGTTTTTGTTTCAGATTTTACATTTTTCAAATCACTGGCAAAATGAAAATGGTTACTATTCACTAAAAGTTATTAAAATTATAAAAGGGTACCCATAAAGGGTACCCCTACAAAAAAATCGTGCCATATGACACCGTAGGGGCAATCCCTTGTGGTTGCCCTATAATATCGGAAAAATGAAAATGGTTACTATTTTTTAAATTTTTATTTTTTCATCACAATATATGAAAATATCGTATCAAGTAAAAGAACTCAATAAAAAATATGATGATACATTAAAAATAATCAAAAAATGAATTTTTTGGATTCTCCTTGATGAAGAAGCATTTTTTATGTCAAAATATTTTCATATGAAATTGACAAAACTAGACAAAGAAACTATAAAAGTAGGTTTTCCAGATAATAATAAACAAAAATGGTTTCATCTTTTTGAAGAAAAAAAACTTGCTTATTCACTTTTTGAAATCAAAGAGTGAAACTTGGTAGAAATACAGAAAGTTCCTTGAGATAATTTTTGAAAAATTTGCCCCATAGATATAGAAGATTATAATTTCACAAAACAAAGAATATTATGACTTTCAAAACTTGGAATAGAAGAAAAAAATGAAAAGAATTTTTTACTCAAAGATAAATTAGAAGATATATTTATTTTGCTTATTTCCATATTGATGAGACTACCAAAGAAAGAAAGATTTTATTTACGAGGAAAAATTGAAACACTTTTTTTGGAAATTTTAGAAAAAGTGTATGAATATATGTATAATCTCAGTGAAAGAAAAATTCTCATCAAGTTTATTTTTTGACAAATTATGATTGTGAGAGAATTTTGTAGATTTCTTTATAAAGACCAAAAAATAACCAATATAAATGTATATCTTGATTTGTGAGAAAAATTTACAGAAGTACTCAAGATTTGTAAATGAATAATCAATACCCATGGATAATTCATTTGAATATAAAGATGTATTTTTTGCTTATTTAAAAGCAAAAAAATCAAGAAAAAATAAACAAGAAATATACATATTTGATCAAAATAGAGAAGAAAGACTCAAAAATATATTTGATGAATTGAAAAATAAAACCTATAAACATAGTGAATATAAAAAAATTATTATCAATGATGGAAAAAAAAGATATATTTACTCACCTATTTTTCGAGATCATATCGTTCATCATTTATTGTATGCAAAAATTTATAATGCAATAGATAACAATTTTTTAGAAAATACTTTTGCATGCAGAAAATCATATGGAAGCCATAAAGCAATACATTTTTTACAAAATAGTATTCAAAATCAATCAGGTATTGAGAAAAAATATTATTTAAAAATAGATTTTTCAAAATATTTTTTTAGTATTCATCATGATATACTAAAATTTAAACTCATGAATTTTATAGAAAAAAGTGATTTATTTTATATTGCTTCGCTCGTTATAGATAGTTATCAAAGTCCAGATATATATGACGAATTACTTGCAAAAAATATATATTATACTCATACAAAGCAAAAATGACTTCCTATATGATCAATTACTTCTCAATTATTTGCCAATTTTTATTTAAGTGAATTTGATAAGCATATCAAAGATGATTTGAAACTTGATTTTGTCAGATATATGGATGATATTGTTATTATTTGAAACAAAGAAGAATTACATTCAGCAAAATTATCTCTTCTCTCTCTCGCAGAAAAGAATCAACTTATTATTCATCCTAAAAAAGTGAGTTTTAATTTGATAGCTGATGGAGTAAATTTTGTGTGATATAAAATTTTAAACAATAAAATATATGTTTCAAGAAAAACAGCCAATAGAACAAATAAGTTTTTAGATATATTAGAAACGATGGATTTGAAGAGTATAGGCATTCAAGATTCAAAAAAGATTACTAATATTTTACATGCTCGTTTGTGAAATTTTAAACATAGTAGTTTTTGACTCAATTATTTTCATAATAGAAAAATAGTGCAGATATAAATAAAAAAGGAAAATATCAATTTCTTCGTGGTGGGAATGCGAATAATACGACCAATGATGGAGTCTTCACTTTGAACTTGAATCGGACTTCTACCAATGCGAATGCGAATGTTGGGTTTCGTTGTCAGAGTAATTTTTCTCTATATTAATTTTGAATTACCAATTTTAGTTGGTTCCTCAATAATAGAAAAATGAAGAAAGATTACAGATGTTTTTCCTGATTTTACTTTTTTAAAGTAAAACAAAGTAAAAAAATCTTTCTTTTTAAAAGAAAGATTTTTTCGTTTTTAAAAACTTTTGACTTTTTGAAAAATTACAATAATATAGCACATACAATAAATATGTGCTAATTTACTTTATAAAATTTAATATATGAAAAATAAACAATATACCTTTCAAGCTGAAACAGAAAGACTTTTAGAATTGCTCACTCATTCTATTTATTCCAACAAAGAAATATTTTTGAGAGAATTGATTTCAAATGCATCTGATGCTATCGATAAAGCGAGAATTAAATCATTAACGGATATACATTATTTATGAGAAAATAATGTTTTTGAAATAAAAGTCGATACAGATAAAAATACTTCAACCATTATTATTGAAGACAATGGAGTTGGTATGACTCAAGATGAGGTAATAAAAAATATAGGAACGATAGCAAAATCTGGTACAAAAGATTTTTTAGAAAAATTAAAAGAATCAAAAGAACAAAATAATCTCATCGGACAATTTGGAGTTGGATTTTATTCAGCTTTTATGGTTGCTGAAAAAGTTGAATTAGAAACAAAATCAAATGAAAGTGAAAAATCAATTATTTGGACTTCAAATGGAAAATGAACTTTTGAAATTACTGAGTGAACAAAAACAACCAGAGGAACAAGTATTACTTTATTTTTAAAAGAAACAGAAAAAGAATTTTTAGAAAATTGGAAATTAAGAGAACTTATTAAAAAATATTCAAATTATCTTGCTATTCCTATTCTCGTAAAAGAAATTGAAAATGAGGAAAATAAATGAAAAGAGTTGAAATGGGAACAAGTAAATGAAACAAAAGCTATTTGGAACAAAAATAAATCTGAAATAAAAGAAGAAGAATACAATGAATTTTATTCTCAAATAAGTTACGATTTTAAAAAACCTTTGAGTCATATCCATATCAATACAGAATGAGTGGTAAGTTATAAATCAATTTTATTTATTCCACAAGAAAAAAATATGTTTGGTGGAAATGATGATCCAAGTAAAGAATTTGGACCAAAACTCTTTGTGCAAAATGTACTCATTCTAGAAAAAGCAAAAGAATTATTTCCAGTTTGGCTCAGATTTATTTCATGAGTGATACAAACTTCAGATCTTCCACTCAATATTTCAAGAGAGCTTTTACAATCAAATACCGTTCTAGAAAAAATTAAAAAATGATTAACAAAAAAAATTCTTGAAAAATTGAAATATGAATTAAAAGAAAATACCACCAATTATGATATTTTTTTAGAAAATTTTTGAAAAATATTAAAAGAATGAATATATTATGATGCTGAATTAAAAGAAGAAATAGCTGGAGTTATAAAATATCAATCTTTATTACTGAGTAAAAATATTACTTTAGACGAATATTTGCAAACAGCAAAAATTGACACAACCGAAGGTGAATGAGAAAATAAAAAAGAATTAAAAAATATTTATTATATTACCGCAAAAAGTTTACCAGAAGCGAAAGCAAATCCATATATAGATCAATTTAAAGATAAAAATATTGATGTATTGCTTTTGGTTGATCCAATTGATGAATGGATTATTTGAGTATTAAAAGAATATAATGGAAATAAACTTATTTCTATAACAGCTTCAAATTTTGAATTAAATGAGGAAAACGAAGAAATAAAACAAAAACTAGAAGAACAAAAAAAAGAATATAAAGATTTATTTGAGCTCATTAAAAATACTATTTGAGCAGATAAATTAGAAGAAGTAAAAGCGAGTTCTCGTTTATGAGAAAATGTATGAGCTTTGTCTGCAAAAGAATGATCAATGACTCTTCAAATGGAAAAAATGATGAAATCTATGGGGCAAGTGGTACCAATCCAAAAAAGAACATTAGAATTGAATGTAGAAAATTCTTTGGTACAATCTATGCTGGAAGAATTTAAAAAAGATATAAAATCTCAAAAATTAAATGATATGATGAAATATGTCTATGAACAAGCTATTTTGCTTGAGTGATGAGAATTAGAAGATTATAGATGATTTATAAATAGAATTAATAAATTTATAAAATAAATCAATTTTTAAGCAAAAG
>JAVHSE010000002.1:0-64786 GCA_036172015.1 Patescibacteria group bacterium
AGAAATAAAACCAGAAATAAAAGAAATATTTATAGAAGAACCAAAATCAAAAATTGAAGATACTTTTTCTTCACTAACAGAAGGAGAAATACAGCCAGAAACAAAAATTGAAGAAGAAAAAGTTCCGGATTGGTTAAAATGAGCACTTGACACTGAAAAATTAACAAAAACTACTGCAAAAAATAAATCAGAAGAGAAGCCTAAAAAAGAAAAAAAGAAAGTTTCTGTAGAAAAACAAGAACCTCAAAAAAAAGAGGAATTATGGGATGATGGAATGGATATTCCAGATTGGTTAAAAAATAATAATGATATTTTACTTCCTTGAAATGATGATAATTCAATAAATAATCCGAATTCAACAAAAAAAGAGTAATTTTACTCTTTTTTGTTGAAAAATAAAAAAAATAACTATACTATAATAGTATTTTAAATAAATAATAAAATCATTATGTCAGATGGAAGTGTTTTAACTATAAATGAAGTAGATAATATTGTTTTGGAATTAATAAAATTACACCTTCCAATAGTAGAAGTTGACGATAAAGAATTTCTTGATCTCTTAAAAAATTCTTTATCGTTAAATGTTTCAGAAAAGAAAAGAGTTATTGATGCTGTCCCTACTTTATCTCAATTTCAATTTGATGAATTAAAAAAAGTATTTATGGAAGAAAGAGAAAAATTTAGAGAGTTAGCGAAAGAACACCCAGAAGATATTAAAAAATTATTAAAAAAACAACAAGATGAATGGAATTTGGTCGGAGAACTCTATCAAAATGAGCAAAATAAAAAAGAAGTACAATCACAAGATGAACAAAAAATAGATGATATTAAAAAAGCTTTAGGACTTTAATTTTAACTATGAATTATAACTTTTGTGTTTATATTCAATGAAAGCAAAGGGTAGATATGTATTTATCTACCCTTTTTAATGATTTTTCCAGAAGTTATATACAAAAAATTATTGATAATTGAGAAGTGAATCTCAATGGTAAAATTATTAAAAAAAATATTAAAATTCAAAATAAAGATGAAATACAAATGGTTATTCATATTGAAAAATTAGAACTAAAAGCTGAAAATATAGATCTTGATATTATGTATCAAGATGATAATATAGCTATTATTAATAAAGATGCAGGAATCAATACACACCCAACTCCAGGCCTTGATGGCAAAACAGGAACCTTAGTCAATGCTTTATTATTTCATATGAAAGATTTATCATCTATTTGATGAGTAGAAAGACCAGGAATAGTTCATAGACTTGATAAATTTACTTCATGACTCATTATGATAGCAAAAAATGATAAAATGATGCTGTATCTGCAGGAAATTATGAAAAAAAGAGAAAAAATATGAAAATATTATATTGCTATTGTTTCGTGAATTATCAAAGAAACCGAGTTTAAAATCGAATCTTTTATTTGAAGACATCCAATTGATAAAATAAAAATGACTACCAAAAATCCCATCAATCCAAAACTTGCTATCAGTCATATAAAAGTTTTAGGGTATATTGATAATACATATACTTTAGTGGAAGTAAAAATAGAAACATGAAGAACACATCAAATTAGAGTTCATTTAGCAAGTATAGGATTTCCAATTATTTGAGATAAAGTATATGGAATAAAACATATTAATGATCAAGTTTTTTGAAAATATTGATTACAAAGACAAGCACTACATTCTTATAAATTAGAAATAGAATTATATGGAGAAAAAAGAAAATTTATATGAGCATTAAAAGAAGATATGAAAAAAATTATAGGGGAATTACATATAGAAGATATACAATAAAACATTAACGATTATTTATTTCGATTATTTTTAAAAAATTATTCAAAGATTTTGTATACATTTCTCTATCCATCATATATAGGCAAGAAAAATTTCTTATAAAATAACTTTGAAGTATTAAAGCAATAGTATTTGTTTCGTCAAGTCCTCTTGATTGCAAATAAAATAATTTTGATGTATCAAGTCTATGAGATTTGCTAGAATGACTTACTTTTACATCATTGGTATCAATAAAAAGATTTGGAAGTGAAACTATGGATCCATTTTTTCCTATAAAAATATTTTCTAAATCAAGTTTTGCTTCGATTTTTTTTGATGTATTGGTAATTTTTATATTTGAATCAATAGAAATATTATTTTCTTTTACGATCCCAATTATATTTAGATAAGCAGAAGAATTTTCTGAATCTATTTGAGAAGTTATATTACTTATTAAATCATGAGTATTATCTATAAATAAAGATTTAAAAGAGAGAGAGGAATTATTATTATATTGATTGATGGTAATATTTTTAGGGCATATATTATAAAAAAATCAATAAAAATCAACTTTTGAATTTTCACCTATATTGATGATAATATCATTGCTTATATTTTGAGCAAATAGTGAAATATACAGATCTTTTTCAATATATATTTCATCTCAAAAAGTTTTATCTATGATATAGAATCAAGTTTTTTTAATATTTGTTGACATTTTTTACTTTTATAATTAAAATCCTCATTCAAATTCCATACTAATGAGTACATTCATTTCACTCGCATATTCTAAAGGCAATTCTTTGAGTATTGGACTAATAAAACCATTTACTATCATCGAAGTGGCTTCTGTTTCACTGATTCATCTTGACATCAGATAAAATAAATATTTTTCATCAATTTTTCCAGCACTGGCTTCATGAGCAACCGTTGAAAAACTATTATGAATTTTTATATCTGGAATGGCATTATTTGAAGATTTTTCATCGAGTATCAGTCCATCACAGTCAATTTTTGAAATACTTCAAATAGCTGATTTTTTTATATTCACTAATCATCTATAAGTAGAAATTCAACCTCATTTTGAAAGAGATTTGGAAACGATATTTGAAGTCGTATTTTTTCAAATATGAATTACTTTTGCTCATGTATCTTGATTTTGACCTGAATTCGCAAAAGCTATTCCTAAATGATCAGCTCTGGAATTATCTCAAAGTAAGACACTACAAGGATAGAGCATCGTAGTATTACTCCCAAGATTTCATCAAACCCATTCCATAAAACCTCATTTTGAAACAAGAGCTCTTTTTGTATTTAAATTATAAGTATCTAAACTCCAATTTTCAACTGAACTATATCTCATATGAGCATTTTCTCAAATAAATATCTCTACTCATCCTGCATGAAGAGAATTCGTATCATATTTTGGTGCTGAACATCATTCTATATAGTGAGCTTGTGAACGATCTTCAAGGATAATCATAGTATGTTCAAATTGTCATCCACTTTTTACATTCATTCTAAAATATGATTGGAGTGGTTCTGATATCTTTACTCAAGTTGGAATATAGAGAAATGTTCCTCAACTCCAAACAGCATAATGCAATGCTGAAAATTTATGATCTCAGAGAGGAATCGATTTCGAAAAATATTTTTTAATAATAATTTCATATTTTGGATTTTGTAAAGCATGAGTCATATCATCAAAAATAACTCATAAATGAACTAATTCTTGTTTTAATGAATGGTATACGGTTTCACTATCATATTGTGCTCAAACTCAAGCAAGAGATTTTTTTTCTGCTTCTGGAATTCCTAATTTATCAAAAGTTTTTTTAATATTTTCAGGAACTTCATCCCAAGATGTATTATTCCCAGCACCTTCAGGTTTTGCAAAATAATAGATAGAGTTTAAATCAAGTTTATCTAATTTTGGCCCCCAAGTTGGAATTGCTTTTGATTCATAGATAGTGAGTGCTTTGAGTCTCAGATCTAGCATCCACTTTGGTTCTTTATTTGAAAGAGATATTTGTCTGACTACGGTTTCATTGACTCATTGTATAAGTTTTGTTGTATAATCAATATCATCACTAAATTCCCATGTTCATGAAATATGTATATTTTTTGACATAATAATTTTTTTATTTGATTATTTTAAAAAATAAGTTATAAATGAAATACTTAACAAAAAAGGAGTAAGGTATGAAAAATATATTTCCAGTCATTGGTATTATTCCAGGACTTGTGTTTGTATTTGGAATAATCCTATATAATTTAGGATTAGATATATGGAAAAAATTTAAAAAATAATTTCTGTATATTATGAAAAGGTGTGATGAAAATCCACCTTTTTTATTCAAAACCTTTTTGTTCTATTTCTTTTAATAACTCGATAGTTCATTCCTTGTCAATTTTTCCATCTTTTAATATATAAACTGTATCAAAATGTATATAATCAGTCATTTTAAATTGATGGGTAATAATAATAATTGAATTTTCTTTTGTATTGAGTTTTCAAATAAGATTTGATACCACCTTAAATGCATCGATATCAAGTCCAGAATCTATTTCATCGAGTATGATGTATTTTGGTTCAATTAATTTTGCTTGTAAGAGTTCTATTTTTCTTTTTTCTCATCAACTAAATCATACATTGAGATCTCTTGATAAAAATATTTCATCAATTTCAAGTTCATCTAAATATTTTTTTAAAAATCTTTTGAAAATAAAAGGGGAAAGAGGTTTTATTTCAGGATTTTGATTTTTCAGATGATTATTATATATAATCCTTAAATACTCTCATAAATTAACTCATTCTATTTCCGGAATGTTTTGAAAAGATAAAAAGAGTCCAGCTTTTGATCTTTCATCAACACTCAGTCAATTAACTTCTTTTCCGTCTATAGTGACTTCTCATCCAATATATTTATATATTGGATTTCCCATTAAAAAATTGGAAATACTCGATTTTCAGCTTCCATTTTTTCATAAAATAAGATAATTTTTTCCAATCTCAAATTTCAGAGATATTTCTTTTAATATCTCTTTTTCTCAAACATTTACTTTTAAATTTTTTATTTGTATCATATAGATTAAAATATTACTAATTTAGTAATATTTTAATCAAAAAAAAATAAATTCAAGTTTTAGTTTATTTTTCTATATTTTTTAAATTTTTTTGATTCTAAATTTTTAGTAAAAATGATAAAGTAGATTACTATACATATAGTTGCAATAATGATTCAAAATTGAAGAGAAATTTCTGAAGTATTTGGTAATCACATATAAGGGATAAAAAAACTATTGATTCCTAGAGTAATTCATACTCACAATCATATTATAAGAGTAAAAGTAAGCGGGATAAAGAGCAACATGAGCATATTGAATATAGTAATATACTAAAAGAAAAGAAAAAATATTTTGTTTCAAAATTTTATACAAGAACGAAAATAAGTCAATTTTTATTATTCCGTAAAAATATTTCTCATTGTTAATAAAATGTTAAAAACACACTATATTTTCTCTTAAAATAAATAATTCATTTGTCTAGTATATTTTTTATTTTTTTTCAAATTAGTATTGACTTTATAGTAAAAAAGAGTAAATCTTATTGAGTAAAAACAAGTAAAATAAAAACAAATAAATCACTTATTAACATTTTCTTAACAAAAATGAATGGAAAAGAAGAGAAAGATTTTAAAGATTTACATAAATCGGTATTATTGGATGAGTTAGTGAGTGGAATAAAGATATGAAATGATAAACAAAATATAATTGTGGATTGTACTTTGTGAATGGCTTGACATGCAAGACAAATCATAAAAAAATTACATCCAGGAGATATTTTTATCTGATTTGATTCAGATAGCAGAAATTTAAAAAAAGTACAACCATATGTAGAAGAGGAATTTCGTGAGAGTGGAATAAAATTATTGTTTATAAATGATAATTTTAAAAACTTAAAACAAAATTTACAAAATTTAAATATACGAGAAATTACTTGAATATATTATGATTTAGGTATGTCATCTCTTCATGTAGATGAAGCTCAAAGAGGATTTAGTTTTCAACTGGATTGACCTCTTGATATGAGATTTGATATGAAACAATCAGTGACAGCGAGTCAAATTGTTAATTCATATAAAAAAGAAGAATTGATAAAAATTTTTAGAGAATATGGTGAAGAACCAAGTTCAAAAAAAATAGCAGAGGAAATTTTATTGCAAAGAAAAAGTTGATTTCGATTTAAAACAACAAAAGAGTTGTCAGATTTGATTGGAAAAATTTCTCACTTTCCAAAAAGTAAGAATAGAATATTTCAAGCATTGAGGATTGAAACGAATAAAGAGTTAGAAGTAATTCAAACATCTGTTAGTGATGCAATAGAATTACTTACTTCAGGGGGAGTTATATTTATTATAAGTTTTCATTCACTTGAAGATAGAATTATAAAAAATATTTTTAGAGAAGAAAGTAGAGATTGTAATTGTACAGCATTAATATGTAATTGTCATCATAAAAAACAATTAAGTATAATAACAAAAAAACCGATACTTCCATCAGAAAATGAAACAAAAGAAAATCCAAGATCAAGAAGTGCAAAAGCGAGATGTGCAATAAAAATTTAAAATACATTAAATACTAACAAATATTGCAAGAATGAATCCAAATTTAATCGTAATAAAAACATGACATTTTAGATTTTTTTCTCAAAGAAAAACAACGAGAGAAAATTTTAAATTATGAGTAAATACTACCTATATACTATTTTTGTTATTTATATGAGTTTTATGAATATACTATGTTTGGACTCTCAATATTAATGCAACAAAATGATATAATATAAGAAATTTAGAACTTTTAAAAAATAAATTAACGATAGAAAAAGAATTATTAGAAGTAAAAATAGCAGAATTTGAAAGTCTTTCTACTTTAATTAAATGGGATGGAATAGATTCTATGGAAAAAGTAGACAAAGCTGAATTTCTCGTCGTAAAAGATATTAAAAATTATGCTTTTAAAAATTAGAATAAGTTCATATAAAAATGTAACTTATTTTTTATTTACATATAACACATATGCCAGAAAGTTTAAAAAAATTAATAAATCTTATCACTTTTCTTCCATGAATTTGAGAAAAATCGGCAATGAAACTTGCTTTTTTTCTTTTAAATTCTCATCAAAATTATTTAGAAAATATTTCACATAGTCTTCTTCATTTAAAAACAAGTGTTTCCAAATGTCAAAATTGTTGATCTTTAATTGATATTGAAAATACACTTTGTACTATTTGTACATCTGAAAAGAGGAATACAAATATTATTTGTGTAGTAGAAGAATATTTAGATATGATTTCAATCGAAAATTCAAAAGTTTTTAATGGAGTATATCATATTTTAGGTGGATCAATATCTCCAATGAATTGAGTTTTTATTTGAGATTTAAATTTTAAAAAATTATTTCTAAGATTAGAAAATGCTTGTGAGAAAATAGAATTAATTATGGCAACAAATCCAAATATAGAATGAGAAGCAACTGTACAGTATATTATTTCAGAATTAGAAAAAAGATGATTAAAAAGATGAGTAAAGTTGACAAGATTATCGAGATGATTATCATCTGGATATATAGAATATGCTGATAATATCACACTTATTAATTCTATAAAAGAAAGAAAAGAAATTTAATTTTTTAATTGATAAGGTATGTGAGAATTTGCACCAGCATGATGAATTCCTAAAATGACGAGATGACAAGTGAGGAGATATATAAAAGATATGGAAGAAAAAAGAATAAAAGCTCAATGAGAACTTGAAAAAGCTAGATTAAACGGCGAATTATGAAATGATGAAGATTTAGAAGATTTAGATAAAAAAATAGATAATTTATTTTAAGTTATCTATTTTACTTTATCCATCATTCAATAATATCTTCTATAACATGAGATATTTTTTCACTATTATGTCTGACAAAATCTTTTTCATTCAAGAGATCTCGCTCTATTATTTTATATTTTTTATTTTTAAAATCGGAAATATTTTTAATTTTTACTGGTTTCTTATTTTCTTCTTTTTTATATTTTTCAATCATTTCATCACTGATATGTCAGTTATTAACAATAACATAATCAATAATCTTCGTTCATAAATATTTTTCAATTACATTTACAAAATCAATTACTTCAAAATTGGTGGTTTCTCAATACTTTGTCATGATATTACAAAAATATACTATTTTTGCTTTTGATTTCTTTATTGCATCACTGACTCCATGTACGAGTAAGTTTGGAATAACTGAGGTATAGATATCTCCCGGACAAATGATAATAATATCAGAGTTTTCAAGTGCATTTTTAGCTCGTATATTTATAGAAACTTCTGGTTGCAAAAAAGCTTCTTCAATCAAAATATTTCCATCATAGAGAGGAATATCAATATGAGTTTCTCATATAATTTTTTCTCCAGAAGTAAGTATTATTCATATATCTGATTTTTCTTTCGTTACAGGGATTACTTTCCCTTCTACTCGAAACATTTTACATATTTGTTTTAATCCTAATTCAAAATCTCATGTAATATCAGCCATAGCTGTTAAAAGTAAATTTCAAACAGTATGTCACGATACTGAGGATGTTTTTTCAAATCTATATTCAAATAATTTTCTTAATAGGATACTTTCTTTACTTAAAGCGAGTATAGCTCTTCTAATATCTCAAGGAGGTAATACTCAAAATTCATCTCTCAAAATCCCAGTACTTCCTCAACTATCACTCATACTTACGATAGCTGCGAGATTCAAATGAGGATTTTTTTTTAATCCAGTAAGGACATTGTATGTTCCAGTTCCACCTCAAATAGTAGTAATATTAATTTTTTCATTCATATATGAAATGTATTATTTTTCTAAAATAGCTTTAATTCTTCTTACTCCTCTCGAACTCGCCTCTTCTTTTTCGATTTTAAATTTTCACATGATACCAGTATTTTCTACATGAGGTCATCCACAAAGCTCTTTTGAATATACTATTCCATTATTATCTTTAAAAGTATATACTTTTACTATTTCAGGATATTTTTCCCAAAAACTTGCTTCTATTTCAGGATCATTTTCTGCGACTGATTTTTGAATTTCTTCTAAAACAACATGAGCATTTTGTGAAATAGCATTATTTACATATGCTTCAACTTTATCAAGAATTTCTTTTTCTACTTTTTCTCCATATGTAAAGTCAAATCTGAGTCTCTCTGCTGTAATATTTGATCCAGCTTGATGAACATCATTTCCTAGATATTTTCTCAGTCCAGCAAGCATGAGATGAGTGGCAGAGTGAAGAGCTGTTGTGGCTTCACTATTATCAGCGAGTCATCATTTGAATTTTTCTCAAGATCCAGCTCTGGATAATTCTTGATGTTTTTTAAAGGCTTCATAAAATCATTTTTCATCGACCTTTAATCATTTTTCTCTTGCTAATTCAAGAGTCATTTCTATTGGAAATCAAAAAGTATCATAGAGTTTAAATGCTTTTTCTCAAGAAATAATTTCAATTTTTTGTCCTGTTTTTTCAAATGCAAATGCAAATCATCTTACGAGTTTATCAAATTCAAAGAGTCATTTTTCTAAAGTTGATAAAAACTGAGTTTCTTCTTTTTTAATTTCTTCAATGATTCATTCTTTTTTGAGTCATACATTTGGATATATTGATTCAAATTTTTCAATTACTTTTCATGCAATGGTTGATAAAAATACTCAAGTATGTCATGATTTATATCATTGTCTAATGGCTCTTCTTAACAATCTTCTTAAAATATATCATTGATCAACATTAGAAGGTGAAATTCAATCTGAAATCATTATCACAGAAGTTCTTATATGATCTGCTATTATTCGTATACTATTTTTTGTTTTTTCATCATACTGAATTGATAAAGTTTTACAAATAACATCAATGATATCATAAAAGATATCAGTTTCGTACACTGACGAAGCTCAAACGAGAGTTCTCGTGATTCTTTCCAGTCCCATACCAGTGTCCACATTTTGTATAAAAGCTTTATTAAAATTACCATTTTCATCTTTTATATATTCCATAAATACATTATTCCAAATTTCCATCCAGTTTTTTTCATCATTTCAAACGGTACTTCCATTTGGAGGTAATTTTTCTTTTCAAACCCGATAAAATATTTCTGTATCTGGTCCACAAGGTCCAGTAAGTCAAGCAGGTCACCACCAGTTATCTTTTTTTCATAAATAGGAAATATTATTCATTCATAAATCTTTCCAAATAGTAGCACTCTCCTCATCTCTAGGAGCATTTTCATTTCACTCAAAAACAGTAACGGCTATTTTTTTTGGATCAATTCAAAACCATTTTGTATCGGTTAATAATTCATAACTCCAAGTAATACTTTCTTTTTTAAAATAGTCTCATAAAGACCAATTTCCCAGCATTTCAAAAAATGTTAAGTGAGTATTATCTCAAACATCATCTATATCATTGGTTCTAATACATTTTTGATAATCAGCAAGTCTTTTTCAAAGTGGATGTTTTTCTCCAAGTAAATAGGGTATAAGAGGTTGCATTCCAGCTGTATTAAAAAGCACCGTTGGATCATTTTCTGGAACAACAGAAGCACTTGGGATAATAGCATGGTTTTTTGATTCAAAAAAATTAATATACTTTTTTCTGATTTCATTACTGGTAATTTGCATAAAAAATAGGTTACAATTAAATTGTAACCTATTTTATTAAAAAAGTATTTTTTTGCAAAAAATACTTGAGAAGAAAAATTATTTATACACCCAAGGAGCAATAATTGAGAGTATTACTCCACTCAGAAGTAATAATATAAGTCCAGTTAAAGTTTTTACTATTCTTTCTTTGATTTTAGCCTTATCAGATCACATAGATAAAAGAATTCCATTAATGACGATAAATAATACTCCAGCTAATGCTGTGAGAGCAGTAAACCATTTTATAATCGCTCACATCATGCTCGTAATAGTACCAAATCATGGTTTTATAGTACATTCATATTGTGGAGCACCTCAATCTTTTCATTTACATATTCAATCTGGTGGTTTTCTTCATACACATTCACATCCAGCTCATGGGATATATTCTGAAACGAGTACTTTTATATCTCCACTCACAGCAAATAAAGATTCAGGCATAAAAGCAAATGCTATACTCAAGAAAAGACATATTTTAAAAAAGTTTTTCATATTATTTTATATTAAAATTGTAAACCTCATAAATCAAGTAAGAATGTGTAAATTCAAATTAAAATCAAAGTAGCTAACAAAGTATTTATAACAATAGATTTTGCTTTTTTGATTTTTTCCTCCTCTCATCCAGAAGTGATATAATAATATCCAGCCATACTTAAGAAAAATATAGCAACTGGTCCAGCAAAGAAAAGAGCTAAATTTGACAATTTTGAAAATAAATCTTGTCCAGCTCATTTGAAATCTCATACAAATACAAAACCTCTCCAAACTTCCATAACTCATACAAATATAAGGCCAGCTAGTGACCGTAAAATTTTGTTTTTTGCTTCTGAAACATTTTTTTCTTCTCCACCAGACAACATAATTTTTATACCATTATAGACAAATACAAAAATTGCCAATGCTATAAGTGCTATTTCTAAAAAAGTTAATATTCATCACAGAGTAGATCAAAATACATCATTATTCATAAACATATTTTCGCTTCCTCATTTTTCACTAAAAGTTCATGTTATAGTTATATTTTTAGATTTTCAAGAAAAAGCATCATAGAGAGTTCATGGTATATTAATAAAAAGTAATCCAACCAGAGCATGCCAAATACTTCTTTTTGCAGTAGAAATTCTTTTTTCATCATCTCACATAGACAAAATCATCATCATTCCTGCATAGACTATATAGACTACGAGTAAAGCTCAAATAGCAATTTTTATAGTTGTAAAAATACTGAAACCTATAGTATTTATCTGAGTATTCATATCTCAAGTTTTTGCAGTAATAGAAACGGGTGTTATTTTTGAGGTAGCACTAGAAGCATCATTAAAATTCACTGCCAATACATTACTAAAACTAAAAACAATACTGAGAAATAAAAATATTTTTAATAAACTTTGTTTCATATATCAAAATTAAATATTATATGGTGCTTTCGGGAATAATAAAAAATGTTAAAATCATATAACTCGCAAAAAGTATCAGTAAACCAATTCAAGAATATAAAATAATTTTTTTAGCTTTTTTGTTTTTCTCTTCCTCTCATCCACCAGTCATAATGAGAAATCCAGCATACATAATCATAATAACAATTATAACAGCTAAAAAAGTATTGAACCAATTTATGAGAGCAAATATAATTTTTGTATTATCTTTAATATTTTCAATATTTTTTCCATCACAAACATTCGTTCATAAAAGTGATATCGTTATACCTCCACATTGAGGATTGAAAGTATTGGTTACTATAATAGATGAAAATTTAATGACAATAAATCAAATAATAAGTTGTATAAGAGTCGTTTTTCATTTTTTAATTCCTTCTTCATTCCCACCAGCTGTAACCATTTTATAAAAAACTCGAATTCACATAGCTATAAAAATAAACGAAGCTCAAAGCATAAGTAAATGAGTAAAAGGCTCTACTATTTTTTTTCAAAAATCTACTCCTAGTCATCCATTAATTGATTTATCAAATACTACTTTTGAAACACTCGCAGCTATTTGCATAACCATAAGTCATATACTTGACCAGAGTATTCATAATTTTAATTTTTTTTGTTGTTCTTCTGTATTTTCGCTAAAAAGTAATTTAATTACCATTATAACAACTAAAAGAAGTACAAAAACAAAAACTATTGATTTTAAATCAAATGCTATATTTAAAATTAATCATTTTACTCATTGTTCTCATGTAGTAGTTCACACTTCAAAAAATTTTCCATCCGTTCCAGCAAAAGCATCGAGTTCTGTATTTTTTCCTGTTCCATTATTTACCGTTGTTATATTGACATTATCTGTTGCATAAGAAAAAAAAGGTATCACTAATAAAATTATTCATAAGAGTCATTTTATAAATATATTTTTCATATATTGAAGTTATGTTTTAAGTTATTCCAAGTCTGGCTTCTATTTCCATATCCACATATTTTTTCTTTCTTCCATATTTTTTTCTCGAATACTCTTTGATAATCTTCGCTGCCTCTATATTTTTATAATTATTATCCCATAGAGTTTTCATATCAAATGGACGAGTGGTTGCATTATCGATATTGAGTTTAACATAAGTCGTAAAATTTGCAACTCCAATTATATCTTGTTGAGATAAAAGTGGTGCATACTCTTTTTCTAAATATTCGGCATCTTCAGCTCAAACCTTGAAAGACATAATCGTTCCTGCATTTCAAAATACAGCATCTTTAATGGAAGGTTTATCTCATTTTTTTGCTCCGTTTCATCCTATTTGAGCTATAAATTGATGAGCCATAATCAGAGCAAGTTTATATTTTCTGGCTTCAGAGAGTATTTCTCAAAAAGTTTCTGTCGCAAAGTTTTGAAACTCATCTACATACATGAAAAAATCTTTTCTTTCATTTTCTGGCATATCAGCTCTACTCATAGCAGCCATATTGATTTTTGAAACAAAAATAAGTCATAAAAGTTGTGCATTTCCAGCTCCTATTTTTCATTTTGAAAGATTGACTAAAAGAGCTTTTCTATTATCCATAATTTCTCTTAAATTAAAAGCAGATTTTGGTTGTCCGATAATATTTCTTATAGTCGTATTGGTGATAAAAGGACCAAATTTTGAAGAAAAATATGGAATCATTTCTTGCTTTTCTCTATCACCCGTATTGGCATATTCAAAATCCCAAAATGCTTTTACGACGGGATTGGTAATTTTTGATGTTTTATATTTCATAAAAGCATCATCAACAAAGAGTCGTGGAACATCTATTAAAGTTCATCCATCCTCTTTATCTTCCATCAGAGTGAGACATCCATTTCTAAAATAATGTTGTATACGAGCTCCGAAAACTTCATCTCAAAATATTTTTATAAATATCTCAGTAGCATCCATTGCTGCTCTATCCATTTCTCTTTTTCTATTTTCTATATCTTCAGAAATAACTTCAAGCATATTGAGTCCCATAGGATATTGATCATCAGCTGGATCAAAAACAATCGTATCACGAGCTCTTTCTTTTGGGGTAAAGGCTAACACATCTTCAACTAAATCTCCATGTGGATCAATGACACAAAGCCCATCTCCATTCCGCATGTCTTGTCTGGCTAAATATCATATAAATACTGATTTTCAACCTCATGATTTTCATATAATATAATGATGTCTTCCTCTGTCTTTTCTATCAAAATAGATAGGAGTTTTTTTGTTTCTATACTCATTAAATCACATAAGAAGTCCATCTTTATAGACCGGAAGTCATCATAAATGTCTATGTACTTTTTTGATTTCAAATATATCTTCTTTTTTTGTTTCTCATGTAAGTTCATCAATCATATCTTTCGTTCAAATTTTTACTTTTTCTTCTAATATACATGGATCTTTTGGAATTTTTAAATTATGTGGAGGAGAGAGTTTTTTATAATCAAGCCAATTAATAATAGGAGATTTATTATAATTGATATCTGGAAAATGATACAGTGTCGATAATTCATCAGCTGAAAAAATCGAAACTTCTTGAAAGAATCAAATCAATTTATTTTGAAAAGCAAAATGTCGAATAGGAGTAAATATAAAATATAAGAAATCTTCATATATTTGAGGATTATCCAAAGAATTATTATATTCATCAGTAAATATTGATGATGATGCTATAACAGCATGTGCTCATTCTTCAGCCATTTTTGGATTTTTACTCGAAACAAGTATTCTAATAGAAGTTCTAAATCAAGGCTGTCCAGCTGATTCTCACATAATTTTTTGTGCTTCTGTTTCTGCTTGATTAAATATGGTATAACTATCTCAAGAACTGGCTCATGGAGTATTTTCACTTTTTACCATACTATCGGTTCCTTGTACAAGAGCAACGACTGGATTCCAAAAAAAATCTAAAAAATTTATATGACTATGCTTTTTATATTTTCATTTTGCTACCAGAGAAGCTGCATTTTTTGCTTTTCTATTCCATCTTGATCAAATAGGTTTTATAATAATTTGATACACAGCTTTATCTTCTTTATCAAGGGAAGAAAAAACATTCGTAAAGTTATTGAGAGGATCATCTTCTAAGTATTTAAAACATCTTATAGGATATACATCTTCTTTATTTTTTCAAAGTGAAGAAGCTCTGAGTGTATAACCTTCGGGTTTTATTTTTATATATTCTTTTTCTTTGTCAACAATTCTTACTTCTGCATCATTATAAATAGAGGTAATATGTTGAGTAACAACATTGACATATCATTTATAAGTTATAATATAAAAACTGAGTTCTCAATATTCATAGGTAAGTTCTAAACTAATTTTAGAATGATCAAATAACATATCATTGAGAGTATCTTTCAAACCAGTATCACTGAGTTTATGAATAGCTTTATAATACATACTCATCATTCAAATTTTTTCTTTAAAATCTTTTTTTGTTTCTTTTTCTTTATCGAGTTTTGAATCTGATTTTGGAAGAGTAACTTTTAAATAGACCAGATCTTTCGTCCTACTTACTTCATATATAACCCTGATTAATTTTATCAGTAAAAGGAATCAAATAAATACAATTCATAGTAATACCCCATAATACAATACATTCCAAAAACTATCCATAAAACTTCATCATGCATTTGGATTTGCTATTGGAACTTCTTTTTTCGTTCATAATTTTTTATTTGCTTCGAGTAAACTAGCAAAGGTATTATGAATAAGTAAGACATATAAAACGAAAATGTACAATATTTTTATCATAGAATTTTTATTAATTGTATCTATTTATATATTAACTATTGGCAACCGTTTCTCACATATTCATGATAGGTTGCATAATAGCAATCGCTATAAATCATACGATAACAGCCATAGTTACTATGATTATAGGTTCGAGTAATTTATTGATTATTCCAATAGTATTATCAACTTCTTCATCATAAAAATCTGCTACTTTTAAAATAATTTCATCCACTTTTGCTGTTTGCTCTCATATTTGGATCATAGAAACCATCATATCTGGAAATAATGGATCATCTTCAAGTCATTCATATATTTTTAATCATTTTTTAATATCATCTCTGAGTAAAAGAATTCTTTGTCTATATACTTCATTTCAAACTGCATATGAGGTTATTCTTAAAGATTCTACTATTGAAACTCAAGATTTCAACATTCCAGAGAGAACTCTTGCAAATTTAGAGAGTATAATTTTTTGAGTCACCATACCAAAAATAGGAACTTTTAATACAAATTTATCAAAATAATATTTTCCGATAGGAGTTTGTTTCCAAATTCAAATAAATACTATAGATCAACCTCAAATTATAGCCATGAGCCACCAATATCAAACAAAAAAGTCTGATATACTAATAAGCAGTCTTGTGGAAGCAGGAAGACTATCAGATCAACTAAAAATTTCTAAAAGTTTTGGAACCACCATAGTCATCATAACTCCTATAACTCATATAACAACTACTATAATCATAGCTGGATACATTAAAGCTGATTTGAGTTTTCCATTAATAGATGCTATTTTTTCAACTTGATTTGCCAGATCAGTTAAAGAAGTATTTAATTTTCAAGTTTTTTCTCATGATTCGATCATACCGACTTCTGCTTGAGAAAAGGAAGTTGGATATTTGAGTAAACATTCTGAAAGTCATTTTCATTCTTTGAGATTAATTTGAAAATTTTTGAGTATATTTTTTAAAACCGTTCATTCTTTTTCTTGTTTTTCTAAAATAGCCACTCATTTTGTTAAAGTAATACCAGCATTGATCATAGTAGAAAGTAATCTAAAAAAGAGAACTTTTTGCTTTACTGTTAATTTCTGTTTTGCGAGTAGATATCCATTAATACGATCCATTAAAGGGATTTCTTCTTTTTTGGTTACAAAATTTCAGTTATTATTTTTTTTCTCTTCATCGAGTATAAATAAATCGGACATAATTTTCATAGTTATAAGATAATACTTTTATCCATTTTGTGTTTTAGCCGCACTATATACTTCAGTCAGAGAAGTTATTCCATTCAGAGCTTTTATAATACCATCTTGCTCTAAAGATATCATTCCATCTTTTATTGCTTGTTTATTTATATTAAAAGCACTTTCTCAAGATAATACCATTTCCTTTACACCATTCGTCATTTCTAATACTTCATAGAGTCAAGCTCTTCCTTTATATCCAGTATTTTCACATTTTTCACATCCGATTGGTTTATAAAATTTAGGTGATTTCAGTATATCTGCAGCTACTCGAGAAGTCAATTCTTTTTTATCAGTCATTTTAATGGCATTTTGAATATCAAATAAAGTATCTTTATCAAGTTCATTGAGTCAAAGTTGTGCTTTGCAATGAGGACAGAGTCTTCTAATAAGTCTTTGTGCAATAACTGCATTAAATGAGGCAGGGATTAAAAAAGGTTGAATTCACATTTGAATAACTCTCGTTAAAGTCTCAGCAGCAGAATTCGTATGTATAGTTGAGAGAACAAGATGTCCAGTAAGAGATGCTTCAATCGCTATTTCAATGGTTTCATGATCTCTAATTTCTCAAACCATAATAATATCAGGATCTTGTCTGAGAGCAGTCCTGAGTCATGATGCAAAAGTGTATCATATTTGAGGTTTCACTTGACTTTGATTAATACCATCAACTTGATTTTCAACTGGATCTTCGAGAGTCATTATATTTACATTTTCTTTATTAAGTATACTCAAAGCTGAATATAAAGTAGTAGATTTTCCTGATCAAGTAGGTCAAGAAGTAAGTATAATTCCATTTGGTAATGATATAGATTTCAAAATAAGATCTAAATTTTTTCATTCTATTCATAAATTTTCAAGTTTTGGGACTTTTTTAGACTTATCAACAATTCTCATAACTATTTTTTCTCCGTTTACGGTAGGGAGAGTAGAAACTCTCAGATCGAGTGGTTTTTCTTCTATGGTTTTACTAATTCTTCCATCTTGAGGTACACGAGATTCATCTATTTTGAGATCAGCTAATATTTTAAATCTCGCAGTAATTCATTGATGAAGATAAGAATTATATTCTAATATTTCTTTTAATTCTCCATCAAGTCTATATCTGAGTCTTACGAATCATGAAAGAGGTTCAATATGAATATCTGAAGATCAAGATAATACAGCTCATAAAATAATATAATCACATATTCATTGAATATTTTCTCAAGAATATACCAAACTTTTTAAAGATTCTATTGTTTCTTTATAATTCATACTTTTATTTTTTACGAGATAGGGTATTTATTTTGAGTAAAATTTCATTTAAATTTGTTTTTATGTTATCAACATCATATTTTATTTTATATGCATTCTTATAGACTCATCATATATTCTTGGATTCTTTTATGGCAACTTCTAATTTTTTTACTTCTGGTTGTAAATCAAGGAGATATGTTTCTATTGCTTTTAAGCTATAAAGAATATCACTTGGAATAGTATTTGACTTTTTTGATTGAATCATTTTGAGATTTTCTTGAGTTTTCTTTAAAATATCATTGAATCATTCATATTTTCCATCTTTTATATTGACTCCGTAAATAATTTTTTTAATGAATTCTTCTACTTTATAACTTGGTAAACCTTTGACATAAAATTTTAAAGAAAGATTGACACTATATGATTGATCTTTTTCCGTTCCATTTCTAATAAATTGTAATAATCATATTCAACTATTTTTTTCTCTAGAAGATCGTATAATACTTGAAGTATCAATATATTCTTTCAATTCGATAGATTCAATATTTACGAGTTTATTTTCATATATATTATTTCCATTAAATTTTCATAAATTTTTATTTATTACTTGATCTTTATATATAATAATATTATTTTCATTAATAGAATCAATTTTTCCAACATTTTGAAGAAAATAGATAAAATCTAGTATATCAGATTTTGCTCATTCTACTTCTAGTTTCAGAGGAATATAAAAAATTTGAGAAGAAATACTATCTGTAACTTTATTGCTGCCTTTTTCCTTATCATCAAGTACTACACTATCAATTCAGATATTTGAATTCGTAATAAGTCGAAAACTTCTGAGTATATTTTCAACATAATTGACAAATTCAAGATCAGTCATATTTCCATCAACGGAAATTCATTCTTGATATGAAGGGAGGATTTTGGATATTTTGTCATTTCTTTCTTTCATTATACTCGATTTATTTAAATCATTATTTTTCTTTTCTTTTTCTTGAAGAAATTCTAAATAAGATTTATTACTCAGATTACTCAAATTATCTGTAAAAAATTTTTCTCCTATTTTGCCAAGTATCTTTTTAATACTTGGAATTTCAACAGAAGTAGAAAAATCTGAAAATGATAATCATGATTTTTGTATTTTTTCGTACTCAAGTATTTGAGTTCATAGTTTTTCCTCATTATTTTTATATTCATCATATCAAGGAGTTATAATGTAATAAATAGTTATAATAAAGAGAAGTAAAAAAATAGTCTCGAGAATTATTGAACTATAATATGCTTGAATATGTCTTTCGTTTTTTATTTTTTCCATATTTATATATTATAATGATAAATTATTTTTTAAATTATTATATTTTAGTTGTAATTTTATATTTGTTGTTTTGACATAATTTCCATTTCATGTTATAAAACTTGACGAAAAATCTTTTTGTTTTTCTAGTAATTGAAAATTATATTTAGAATTTTTTTCTATAAAATTTAAAAAACTCGCTGCAATAGAGATACTACTTCCTTCAATAAAAGAGCTTGTATCACCGTTGTATCAAATAATTCCTTTTCCAGCTTCATTTGCTAATTCCCAACTTGAACTATTTATATCACAACTCGTTTCTAAAATAGAATCATCTTTTATGGTTATAGTAGAACAATGTATCATTTCTTTATCGAGTCATGAAAAATCATTTTTTAAATTATCAAAATCATTTAAAATATTTAAAATATTCAGTCTTTTGCTTTTATTTTCCATCAGGAATACTATTTCTTTTGAATTACTAAAATTTTCAATGGTATAGGCAGTTTCAATTATAGAGGATAATTTATCCACTGTTTTCTTTTTTATATCAATAGTTTTTGATGTATAATCTTTGAGTAAAGCTGATATAGATGAACAAGATTCTCAGGTATTTTTTATACTCTCTGAGAGTATAAAGTTACAAACAGGATCTAAAAATGATCGAGAATAGAGAGAATCATTATTTTCTATTTTAACAAAAGCTACTCAAATAAAAGTAACGATACCTAAAAATATATTTAAAAAGAATAAAATAGTTCCTGTTAATTTTACATAATATTCACTATCTTTGACTTGAACTCAAATTACTTCTTTTTCTTTTCAAAAATTAAGTTCTCATGATAATTCTGCAAAAATATTATCTGTAGATACTTTATTTGTACCTGATCTAATAACATCAGATCAAATTTTTACACCAGGAGAATCTGTTTTCCCTTCTCAAAAGGATTCACCTTGTTGTTTATTTTCTCAATTCATATATATAAGAGTTAAAATATATTCTGGAAGTATTATAACATATATTTTTGAAAATCTCAAAAAAAAGACTCGACATATATAAAAAATAACTTTTAACTTATATTTTTTCTTTGATTAATTGTAAAAAACTTTCAGAATTTCATGTTTTTATATTTATATTATGAGGAAAACTTCATTTCATCGCTATTCACCAGTTGGTAGAAAAGTATCTATCATCGAGTAAAATAATAATTCAGTTGTCTTTTTTTGTTCTAATAAGTCTTCCAAATCATTGCTTGGTTTTTATAATTGCTCTTGGTATAGAATATTCTAAAAAACCATCTTTATATAATTTTGCTCTGGCTTTAAAAATAGGGTCAGTTGGTACAGAAAAAGGAAATTTATGAATAAATAAATATTTTAAATCATCTCATGGAATATCGACTCATTCCCAAAAACTATCCGTTCATAGTATGACTGAATTTGAGGCATGGTTTTTAAAATGATTGGCAATTTTATGCTTACTCCCGGCAACTCATTGTGCTAAAACGGAAGTTCATATTTTTTTAAGAGGGAGATTGAGAGTGAGATAGAGATCTTTAATCGAATTAAAACTGGTTAATAAAACGAGAGTTTTTCATTTTACGATTTGTAAAAAGTGGAGCACAAATTCATTAATTCGTGGATTATTATATTTGATAGACCCAAGATTATTAGGAATAAATAAAAGAGCTTGTTTTGAATAATCAAAATCACTTTCAAATGATATAAAATCAAAATCACTTAATTGTAAAGTATTTCTTATATACTCAAAAGTATCATTAATTTTGAGAGTGGCAGAAGTAAGAACGATAGAATCAATTTTATCCCACAACATAAGTTTTAAAAAATTTCATGGCTTTAAAACAGTGTAGGATAGATTATTATTTCCATTTTTATTACAAGAAAATATTGGAATATATATTCAATCGGATCTTTCATCTTGGCATATTTTAAATATAGATATCATTTCTTCTAAGTTTCAAATTTCAGTTTTGAGGAGAGTAAAAATTTTATCCGGAGAAGTTTGAAGATGGTTGAGTATCTCAATAAGTTGTATTTCAATATTATTTGATAAATGGGTAATATCTTTATTTTCTGTATAAAAATCTTTTTCAATCAGAGCATCGTAAAATTCATTTCAAAATGTATTTTGTTTTACAGCATAATCAAAAAATAAATCAAAACCAAGAGCTATCAGTGATTGAAGATTTTGAAATTTATGGTCTATATTTTCTATCGTAAAATTTGATTTTTGTAAAATATGAAGAATTTTTTCTATACTTTCTTTGAGATTATTCAGAGAAAAAGATTTTTTTAAAGCATCAGTAGTGGTGTCTTCGAGATTATGAGATTCATCAATAATAAGATTTTTTATGTGTCAAAAAATAGGTTGACTCGAAGTAGCATCTTGAATAAGAAGAGAATGATTAATAATAACTATATTTGATTCTTGAGCTTTGATTCTTGCTTTATAAATATATTCATACGATTTATAATCATTACTATCGAGTAAAACTAAAAAATGATCAGAGGTAATATTTTTTTGGTAATAAAATTCTTTTGGATAAAAGTTTAATTCATCTAATTCTCCAAATTCAGTATCAAAGAGCCACAAACATATTTTTGAAAAAAATGTCGTTTCATCAATATCTCAGTGAAAACTTCAAAATAAATAATCAAAATATCTCGAAATAGAAAAATAATTTTTTCTTCATTTGAGTTTTGAAAAACTAAAGTCATATCAAATATTTTTATTTAAAAATTCTAAATCTTTATAAAATATTTGATCTTGAAGTGCTTTTGTATTCGTAGAGATAATGATTTGATCAGAAGTTTTTATTGAATGAAGAATCGAAGGAATTAAATAAGCAAATGTTTTTCCAACTCAAGTAGGAGCTTCTATAACTACTTTTTTATCATGATTCAATACATCTTGTATACGACATGACATATCAAGTTGATTTTGTCTGAGTTCTGATGATGGAAGTCAGCTAAATATGTCTTGAATAGAGGGGAAAATCATATCTATTTTTTCTTCTATTTCTTTTTGTTCTTTTTGTTTTTTTACGACTTTGAGTGTTTTTTTAATAAAATCTTCTTCTTTTAGCATCTCTTTTTCAAATCAAAAAAGATTTTTATAATACATAAATGAAGACGAATTTGATTGAGAAAATATAAAATTGAGGAGTTCTTGTTTTTCTTTTTTTAAATTTTTAAATTTTCACACAAGTTTTTCAAATAATTTCAATGTTCAAAGAGTATCATCCAAAGCTCTATGAGCTCATGTGAGGTCTATATCTAAACTTTCACATAAACTTCATAAATTGAGTGATTTTTCATAAGGGAGTATAATATTTGCCAGTAAAAAAGTATCAAGAACTCTGTTTTCTTCTATATCAATTCAGTTTTTGAGTAAAAAATCTCTATCAAAATTTGTATTGTGTCACAAAATAGGATGATCTCAGATGAAGTTTTCGATTTTTTGCTTGAGGGTATTATCCAAAATAGGACTAGAAATAACATCAGAATCAAAAATATTGGTTATATTTGAAATGACTTCTGGAATTGGTATAAGTGGATTTATGAGAGTGGAAAAGGTATCAATAATTTCAAAAGTATTTTCATCAAATTTTACCAAAGCTACTTCGATAATTCTATCTTTGTCTTTTTCGAGTCCAGTTGTTTCTAAATCTAAAGCTATAATCATTATTTTTGGTTTTTATAAATTAACTACACAGATTATAGTCAATAATTTTAAAAGTAAATTTTATAAATAGTTTAGTCACAAAATAACTCAATTATTTTTTTGTTTCTTCTTTTGATTTTACTAAAGTATAAAATTCATTAAATTTAAATCCTCATCATAGATAGAGTAAATCTTTAAATTTTTGGTTGAAATTTTCTGTATCATTTCCATGTTTTTCTTTTACTATTCTATAGTTAGATTCATAATCCTCTCATTTTATTGGAATTCACATTTTTTCGTATATTTTTGAAAATAAATTGAATAGTTCTTTCTTTATTTTGTTTTTTTCACTTTCAGTTCATTCAAAAAGATTTCTAAGATCTATTTTTTTTGAAAAACCAAATGCGAGAGGATTTATATTGATATTATTAATTATTTTTTGTAGGTCATTTTGATTTATATTCGTTATTCATAAATTATCAAGGAAAGTAATCGTTTCTCTTTTTTTATTATCTCTGGCAATAATTTCATCTTTTCATTTTCATAAGAGTTCTTGCATATCAGTATCAAATTTTTCTTTGAGAGATTGTAGTTTTTCGGTTCATTTTTCTATTTTATATGTCAAAAATCTTACAAATGCTTCATCTTGTTCTGGATTGTATCCAGGAACGGCACTTTTTAATTTTTCATCAATTTTTTTGAGTTCTTTTTCTATCAGAGTGATTTGACTAAATATAAGACGATCTTCTCAAATGATTCATGATATTTGAGTTTTTAATTTTTCTAAATTTTCTGTTTTTTTTATTTTATTTTCTACTAGGTTTTTTACTTTTTCATTGGTTTGAATATCTTCTAGTATTTCTAATCTCTCTGTTTGGTATTTTACTCTGAGTTCTAAACTATTTGGAACTTGCATGCTGGTTTCTATAGCATATCATTTTTCTCATGAAATATATGCTTTTCCTGTTTTGAGGTCAATAGTTTTTCCATTATAACTTATTTTATCATTATCAATTTCTATATTTTGTCTGGTAGCACCAGGTATTTGTGATAATATTTCTTTTGAAATTCTTGGGACTGGTGGAATTCACCATTCTTTAAATTTATCTCATATATTTGGAGAAATTCAAACTATGGCATTATATGTTTTTGCATATATTTCAGGATTTTCTTTTTCAAGTTTTTGAAAAAATAGAATTGATTCTTCTTTATTTTTGAATATATCACTCAAAGTTTTTTCTATTTTTTTGCTTATTATTTCTGTTTGTTTAAAATGATTAAGAACTTTCCCACCTCTATCGAGCAAATTTTTTTCTTCAAATTCTCCTTCAAGTGTTGATAATAATTCTAAAATTCTAGAATTACCAGAAGTATTTTGTTTCAAATTTTGTAAATTTTTTTCTAAAAATGAAATATTATTATTCGCAATACTCATATTTTCAATTTCCCCTTTTTCTGTTTCCTTTTTAGCTGTCATTTCATTAAAACTCTTTTCTGTATTTTCCGAATGATTCCACTGAGTTATTTTTGGGGAATAGTTATTTTTTTCTTGAATAAATTTTTTTATATCATCTTCAGTAATGAGATTTGAATTATCACCATCCATATCAAGATACATAGTTAATTCATCTTCCGGAATTGATTCCAAAATAAAAAGTAATTTTTCTTTGATTTTAGTATCAAGAGTATTCAATGTTTTCGAAAATGTCTCAAAATTTGGATATTTTCAAAGGGCATTTGATTTTGGTATATTAATTTGTTCACTTACGATATTTTGGGTTTGTTTTTCTTGAGCTTTAGGTTGGTTAATTTGTTTTTCTAGTGAAGCCATATGTAAATATAAATAATAAATAATCTTATTTATTTTAACATATTTTGTATTTAAATAACAAAAAATACACTTGACAGTAAGTGTATTTTGTTTTTACTAAAGTTTTTTGAGTTGTTCTCATATTTTTCTCCATTTTTCATTTTCTACATCCCGTTTTGCTCATCAATCTGAATCTTTTCAAAACATTAATAAATTCTTAACAATTTCAGTTCCAGCGAGTTCTGGAAATTTTGTTACCATATCGTTTATATTTTTTTCAGCTGTTCATTTTCATTTATATACTGAGTCCATAATATTAAATATATAATTGTTTACTTTACTTATAGCCATACTATCATATCATGGATTGAGCTTTTCTTTTATTCTAATATTAATATTTCCAATAAATCATTGTAACCCAATTGGTAATTCCTTCACTTTTCTATCCATAAGTTCCTGATATTTTGGGTCAAAACTTTGAATATATACAGCTAAAACCTCTCTCGTTATTGCAGTAATAGCTTTTTCTTTAATAGCTCTTGCTTCGGCTGATTTTTCTCAACCAAGTTCTTGGTATTTTTTATATTCTGGAGAAGAGGTCCATTTATCTCAAATTTCTTGAGTGGCAGCTTGCGATTCAGTTGGAGTCATAAGTTTTAGAGTTATTAAAGTAAACATAATATTTTTTGGAGTTGCATTTTCTTTTATACTCATAAATGTTTTATATAGATCTTTATTTCAAGAATTTTTTATGTTTTGTAGTATATTTGAATTAATAATTTTATCAAAATTTACTTTTGTATTTCATATTCAATTTGGATTTTCTTTTAAATTTTCTGTTCAAGATTTTACTGCTATTCATAGCATAACTGCTACTTTATTTTTATCTGATATATGATAATCTGATTCATTTCATTCTCTTATTCATCAAACGAGAGTTCTTCTGATATAGCTATCTTCTAATAATTGTCGTATAGAAGTAATATTTTCTCAGGCTTTTAATAATCCACTGTCTATTTTATTTCAAAGTCGTTTTATAGCTCATAGAATTTCTTTTCCATATTTACTATTTACAAGATCAAAAATATTTTCTTTTTTCCCATTTATTTCTATTTCAATATTTTTAAAGAGTTCTTGGTATTTTATAATAAACTCTTGATGATCTTTTTTTAGTTTTCCATCTTCTCAAATGAAATCATCCGTTCATTTTATTGCTATCAAAATTCTTTGAAATTTTGGATCTTTTTGTAATTGAAACATTTTAATTATACCATATTTTATTTTTGCATATTCTTCGTCACTGAGTTTTCTTCATTCGATTCATTCGATATAACTTTTTGTGAGAGTTTCATTGAGAATCTTTTCCGTTAGTTGGACTGTTTTTCATTTTTCATGAATTTCATTTCAAATAATTATATCATAATCTTTTCTTTTTCCAAGTACATAAGTAACTAATTGTGGATATTTTTTTGCTTCTCTTTGTAATAAATTGATAACATCAGCATCATACTTTATTTCATCATGATAACTCATGAGTATGAGTGATTCTATATCACCAGTTTTTTTCATTTCATCAAAATATTCTCTAAATTTTTTTCACCCAAATTCAGTTTTGTTGTGAATTAATTCCATATAGGATTCTTTTTGAGAAATATTTTTTGCATTCAGAAATTGAGTCATAAAATATCTTCCAGTATATACTTCCGTAGTATAAATTTTTCCATCTATCTTTACATAATCAAATCATTCTTTTAATTCTGGTTTCGAATCAATATACTTTTGATCAACTGCAACTCTGTCTCATAAAGTTTTTTTTACATAAGCAAGTATTCCTTGAGTATTTCATTTATCTTTTAATTCTCTTACTATTTTGTTTCATTCTCCTAATAATTTTTCAAAATCTTTGGTATATTCTTTTATAACATGAGTAAATTGTCTCATCTCATTTGCATCTTTCACTCACATTTTAATAACATATTCTTGTTTTTGTTCTACACTTGGTTTGATAATTCAGGTTCTTTCTAATGTTTCTAATAATTTGATTTTTTGTTTTATATGAAATCATTCAATATTGGTGTATTTCAATACTTTATATAAATATAAATCAATAATATGAGACTCTATATTAAAATTTGTTTTCAAAACATTGAGTTGTTTTACTATAGTTCTATCCAAATTTGATGTATTTATAGACCCATCTCTGAATTTAAATCAAGTCATTTCATCAATTTTGTCAAAAATATAATCAGCTTTTTCCTTATCATTGGTTCTTTTTTTATATTCTGAATGATTAAAGAGATTGAGTTCATAATTATTGAGAGCTGTATTTACTTTTTCTTTTATAATTTTTATTTTTTCCATCTCTATGCCAGAATATGTTTTAGTAATTTCTCATTTTTTATTTTTAAGATACCCATTTTTTATTACTTCTTCGATATCAGAGAGAGTTTTAAAATCTATAGAACCATTATTTTTTAAATCTTTTATGTCTCTATCTGAAAAACTTTTATCTATATCTATCAGATCTATAAAGATTTTTTGATTTCTTTGAGTTTGGGAAATATATACATCACTTTTCTTGAATAGATTTATTTTATCTTTGAGTGCTTTTAATTCTTTAATAGAATCATCGAATCATTTATAAAAACTTTCTATATGATCGAGTTTTTTTATAAAAGAAACATCATCAACTATAGTTAATAAATATGTTGCGAATTTTTCACTTAATTTGTTGTTTTCAAGTCAATTTTTTCCTAACTCTTCTATAAATCTTATTTTATATTCTATTGAATATGATTTTCCGTTTATAATTCTTTTGATTAAGGTATCTCTTTCATTTGGATATGTTTTACAAAACAAAGCAGTTGCTTCATAGGATTCAATTTGCACCATAAATATTTTTATTATTTCTTCATGAGGCTTTCATTGAAGTTCTTTGTTTGACTCTCAAAATTTTTTAATAAGAAGGTCAAATCATTTTTTTATATCTTCCCCTCATAGTTTTTTGAGATCTTTTAATACCGTATCGAGTTGTGCTTTGGTTATAGTTTCTATTTTGAGGCTATCTAAATTTTTAAGAATATCTTTTTTTATCTTTTCTTTTGTAACATGTGAATTTCAAATTTTATTTTTGTTTTCTTCTTTTGCAAAATTCAGAAGCAAAAATAGGTCATCATTTGTTTTAGCTTCTTTATATAAATTATTGATAATATATCAATCTCATGATATATTTGCAGATAATTGTATTGGAATGTTTTGAGAAATAATTCTTTTTGGATTAAATTTATTATTTAATAATCATCTGTAATCTTCATAAAAAGATAATTTTTTTATTAATTCCATTGATGAATTGTAATCCATTCAATTTTTTAATAAATTTACTCATCTATCAATAACTTGTTGTTTTATTTCTGCATTGTGTAAAAGAGAGAGATCCAGATTGCTAATAAATGAATATTCTATCTCTTTTATTCTTTCTTCTGGCATATTTAAAAAACTAGCAACCACTCATTCGTATCCATTTTTTAGTGTTCATGCTTTTATTTGATCAGCAAAATCTGGTATGAGTGTTTCAAGTCTAATCGTTCACCAACCAGATCTTTCTGCATTTTTAATTATTTCTAAGTATTCTTTTACAAATATTTCTGCTGGAGCTCATTTTATTTTTCAACTAAAAAGAAGTTCGCTCATACTTTGTAAAGATTTTTGATAATTTCACATATATCAATGTGTTGATTCGTGTTCTCAATTTTTGATTATTGTTTGATAATCTTCATATCATTTCATTCACTTTGATTGTTCTACGGAAGATTTTCATCATATTTTATTCATAACTACGAGATAATTTCAACTGAACTGAGAAAAATCTTCTCCAGCTTTTATTTTTACTAGAACTCTTTCTAAATATTCATACAATGATTTTGATATTTTTCATTTATTATCAAGAATTATTTTTCCCATTTCACTAATAAGTTTTTCTTTATTTTGAGAATGATCAGATAATTTATCACTCAGTTTATGGAGTATATTGAGAGCTAATCAACTATATTCATCTTGTGTTTTTATTCATGATAATACAGCCTCAAATCATACATCTTCTGTTTGACTTCTCAGTATGAGGTCTTTTAATTTTCATAGAGCTTCATCGAGATGTTTCGTAGAGAGATCTTCTTGATAATTTGCATGTATTCTTTCTACTTTTGCAGCTCCATCATCTTGTCTCATCATATCATTCGCATCATCATTTGCGAGTCTGAACTCTCATGCAGTTCATCTGAGTCTTATCCTTTCGGCTGATCATCATTTTGCGAGTCATACCTTTTCGAATTTTTCTACTATACTTGATCTCACTCCAGCAGTTGCTTTTTTTCATTTCTCGAATATTTTCATAGATTCAGGTAGTTTGGATATGAGTTTAGAATCTCTTATTCCTCTCAGAGTTACCATATCCCACATTCATAAAACAGTATCTTCTAATCATTGTCTTGCAGTTCTTTTGAAAAATTCTTTGGTTCATAATTTTTGATGAGCTGTCTTTATGAGATTAATTTTTCATTTGAAAAAATCACCAGTTATTTTTAACAGTCATGCTGCTTTTGAAGCTGTTGATTCGGCTCAATGTATGGCTACATTTTCTACTATTCACTCAGCTCATTTTTCAGATACTTTTGTTCAAATCATTCCAATAAGGCTTTTTACTCATCATTTTACTGCTTCTTTTGCTGCTGATCTTACCGCTTGAAGTCATATAGCTGGAGCAGCTCAGATTCAAGTCGCAACTAAAAATACAGTTACTCAGTCAAACACAGCACTTACTCACGTTCCAACTCAATTTGCTACGACTTCAGACATACTTCATCTTCCATTTCGATATCTTTTATAAGCCTCCACAGTTTCTTTTCCAGCAAGAAAGGTTCATGTAAGAGGAGCAATAGTAAGCGCAGTTTCTCAAACTAATTTTACTCATTCCCAACTTTTTTCTCAAACGGATTGAGTTCCATTTGTGAGAGAGACAGCTCTTGCCCAGATTCATATTCAAATCACACTTGGTAACATAGGAAGTGCATTTTTAACTTTTGGGATCATCATCATACCAATAGGAAAAGTTCCTGATTGCATTCATAAGTTAAAATAATCTCAAATATTTTTGGTTACTTCTAATTCTATTCCTGCTTCGCGAGCTTTTTTCATATTTGATTCTATAGTGTTTTCATACATTTCTTTTGTAATTTTTTTGTCTTTGTAATCTTCCATAGCTTTTTTAGTACCCTCAGAGAGAGTATTTCTTAGTTTTGCTTTATCAAGAGTATTTTTTGTTTCATTTCCATTGATATATACAGTATCAAGTTTTAAAAATTCTTGTTCTATTTCTTTTTTTGTTTTTTCATTTTCAGTCTTTATATTTCCAAACTCTTTTTGAAACTCTTTTTGTTTTCCATGTTCACGAGCGAGTTTTTCGATAGTTTCCATATCAAGTCCTCTCGCAATAAGGAGTTCTCTTGTGAGTTGAGTCATCAGATCTTGTTTTTTTAAATTTATTTTTTCAGTTTCGATTTTTTGTTTTATTGGAAGTATAGTTTCATTATATACTTTTTCAGATCATGTTTTATTTCAGTTTAAATTTCCATCGTAATTTCCTTGATTCATTCATATCTTACTTAAAAAAACTCAAAATTTTTTTTCTATTGAGATAAGATAGCTTTTTGATAATTCGAACATTTTTAAACTTGTATTTTTTTCGAGTACTTGTGTTTGAGAAATGATTTCTCAAGGTCCTGCTTTTATAGTATTACTACTCATATTTTTAACTTATGCTATAATGTAAATCTAATTTTTCTGTTATCAATTTTTCGAGATGAATATTTTGTTGTGAAATATTTTCATTTTCTATGTTTTTTTCAGTATTGTTGAGCTCACGAGCAATATTTATAATTCGATCTAGAAGTGCTTTTGCTTGAGAATTTTGATACAAAAATAACTCTTTGAGTTTTTCTATATCTGTTTGATGAATCATTAGATATATTTGATGAAGTTCATTTTCATCAAAGAGATCAATATTTTGTATTATCATTTCTCAAATAGGTGAGGTTTTTTCTCACAATACTTGTATTACATTATCTTTCATAGACATATAAATAGATTATTAAAATGTAGTTAGTTTTATTTTAACATATTTTGTCTTTAAATAACAAAAAATACACTTGACAATTAGTGTACTTTTATTTTTTAAATAGTTTATTTTTTGTATATTTTCAAAAGTAGTAGATGAAATATAAAAATATAAATCATAATATCAATACCATAAAATAAACAAAAAATTTCCCTCGATCAAAAGATAAAGGGAAAATAAACTCGGTATCGCCTCATTATTATTAAAATTCATTTTTTTCTAAAAAATTTCGAACGAGTGATAATACTGGATTTTTTTTATAATTTATCATTTCACAACTTGCCAGTATCATCGATACTATTCCATAAGAAGTTTTATCAAAATATTTTTTATCTCATCAAATATTTATATCTTTTTCTATATGTATATCTATAAAAGTAAATGGTTTCAGTGAATGGAGTGAATATTTATTGAGATCTATGTGTTTTATATATTCTCTTATAAACACATTATCTCATCAACCAGATAAAAAAATTTTATAAGGAACTAAATTTGTTTTTAATATTTCTTTTATGGTGAGAATAAATCATTCTTCCCAAACAGACAAAAATTCTTTTTTTTCAAGAGTATAATAGATATCTTTTTGTAAATTATTAATAATTTCAAATTTTGTTTCTCAAGTTTTTTCTTTTACTGATTTCACAAGATCATTGATTCCAATGTCTATTTTATCAAATCATAAAATAACTCCAGCCTTTTGAATAATAAGTGTACTTTTTGTATTTCCAATATCAATAAACATAACATCATCATAGACAAAATCAGTATTTCATAAGATTTTTGGCATAGAAAATTCAAGTGGAATAATGGAGAGAATATTTTTTCAAAGATAATTTGCTATAGTTGTGAGTATATTATATCTCGATGCTGGAATAAATATATTTAAAATAGAAATATGTATTTCTTTTCCAGTAAATCAAATAGGATTTGAAACTTTAAAATCATCAATAGTCATATTCGTAATACTACTAGTAATGAGTTTCATATCAACTTCATTATATCAAGTCCTATTTTTTATATCAAGTTTTGCCTCATTTAAGGATTCTCTCTCTGCTTTTGAAATAATATAATCAAGTTCTTCTAATGTGATATTTTCATCTGGTTTGGTTCTGATATAGGAGATATATTTTTGTGAAGAAATAATACTTGAAGTAGGAATATTAATAATAATGTCGTGTGGATCAATATTTGTATTTTTTAATAATTTACCAATAGCAATTTCAATACTATCACTCACTCATTCAATACTTGCTATTTCACTTCCAATTATATGAGAATTATCTTGTCTTTTTTCTGCATATGAAAGAAGAGAAACTTCATTATTTTTATATTCACACAAAACAGTTTTTATTTTATATGTTCCTACATCTATAAGTATGATTTTTTTTGATGGGATAAGTCTATTTATAAATGACATAGAAATGATGATGATATAATTATATACTTACTTGATCTTTGCCTATTTTTTTCAAAATAGCATTTCATTCTTTAATTTTTCATATTCAAATTAATGCCATAGCTAAATCTTCATTAATAAGTTTATCTTCTGGGGAAATATTTAAAGCTCTTTTGAGTATAAATATTCATTTATCAGATTCTCCAGTCATAGAATATGCCCATCATAAATTTCTTAATACTTCAGCATTATTCGGCATAAAATGATTTGATTTTTCTAAAAATTGAATCGCTTCAGCTATTTTATTATTCGCGAGTAAAATAAATCATTTTAAATAATTTCCCGTTGCTGATTCATTATTTATATTCAGAGCAAAATCGATCGCTTTTTTCGCTTTCATCATTTTTCATTGATACAGATATATATCAGCAATTTCTTCATATATTCTATAATCATCACTATTTTTAGAAAGAGATCATTGTAAAAGATCTAAAGCTGTATCAAATTGTTGTTTTGACTTTAAAAGTTCAATTTCTTGAATTAAAGTTTTTACTGCATCCATATTTTATACTTAATTGAATATAAATTTCATAAATAGTAAATAAAATCAAAAAAAAATCAATATTTATTAAAAAATAATGTTAAAAAGTTTTATTTGCAAAAAGTATGTTTTAAAATATATTGAAAATAACTTTATAAATAAACTTATACTTATGGATACCATAAAAATTGAAATATCATCTGAATACAGAGAAACTATGGATTTTCTCAAACAAGTTTTAGCTGGAAAAAATGGAGAAATAATAAAAGAAGATAATGAACTCGTTGAAATAATGATTACTTGATTTATGTCTATGATTGAACAAGAAATGTGATGAGAAGACGAACATGTTCATGATGAAAATTGTCATCATAATCATGATTAAAAATGTATAAGATTTGAATTGATGAAGCTGGAAGATGATCTTGGCTTTGACCCGTTGTAGCTTGTAGTCTGACTTTTGATGGCGAAAATATGCCTAAAAAAAGTTTTTTAAGTGAAATACATGATTCAAAGAAACTCACCATAAAAAAGAGAGAAAAACTTTTTACAGAACTCGTAAGACTCTCAAATATTGAAAAACCACAAGTTTATTTTTGAGTTTGAGTGGTTGATAATTATGTGATTGATGATATAAATATTCGACAAGCAAATAAAGAAGCTATGAGAAGAAGTTTAGTAGAGATACTCAGAAAAATAGACAATAAAAAAATATCCTCTGTTTTGATTGATGGAAACGATAATTATATATTTGATGAACTTCATAAAAATCCTCATTATATTATAGCTTGAGATGCAAAAGTTTTAGAAATAAGTGCAGCATCGATTATAGCAAAAGTTTTTAGAGATAAACTTACCTGTGTATATTGACTTTTATATCCAGATTTATGAATAGAAAATCATAAATGATACGGAACGAAACAACATATGAATTATTTGAGTAATATATCAAAAATTACTGGAATCCATAGAATGAGTTATAAACCAATTCAAAAAATTTTAACTTCTTAATTTTAAACTATGAAAAAAGTATTTGATTTTATCTTTTCACATGAGAAAGAAAAAACAAAAAAAGAGAAAGAAAAAATAAAAAACACAGAAATTGAATCGATAGAATTTCAAAAAAAACAAAAAATAATCAGAGAAAAAATACAATCAAAAGAGCAACTCGATAATCTCAAAGACCTAGTCTCAGCTGGAATTATTTATCCGCAAGCTATCGAAAATATACTTTCTGGAGAATCGGTATGATTAGACGAAATGAAAAAAATTTTAGATAAAATTGATGAGATAGATAAAATCGATATTGATAATAAAGTTATACCTAAAGAACTAAAGTTTACCAGTCAAGAATATATAGATGCTTTCAAAAGTCCAGAAAAAAAAGAAATGCTCCTCTCTAAAATTAATCAATGACTGGAATATATTTACCAAACTATTTGATGAACAAATTTAACTTTTTCTCTTTTCTCTTTTTTATCCTATAATCTCTATTTATCAAAAGAAGTTGAACTCGTTCAATGAAATTTAATAGATATAAAAAATAATATTCTTACTCATTAATTTATCATTATGAATATATTCATTGCTGTTATTTCAACTATTTTTTGATCATTATCAGATATTTTTTTTAAAAAAGCTTTACAATATAAAATAAATCTTTGGAATAATGACTTTTTATGACAAGTTATTCCATTTTTATTTTTAATGGTGTATTTTTTTGTTTGATTGGATAAAAATTGAAATTGGGATATAAAAGTTATATTCTCTATATTGCTTACTTTTATTATATACACCTTATGAGTATATTTAAGATCACAAATATTTAAAGTAGAAAAAATTACTTATTTATTACCTTACAGTAATTTAGGAAAAATATTTACTATAATATTTTCATTTTTTCTTTTTTGAGATATATCAATAATTACTTTTTTTATTATTCTCTTTACCGTATTTTTTATTGGTTTATTGACTATAGATAGAAAAAATCTTACTTTTTCAAAACATATTTTAATATTTTCTTTTTCTCAATTATTGTATGCTATTTGAAATATTATGACTGGATATATTTTATTGGAAGGAGTAAAATGAGGATTATGAGTAGATGGATTTTCATTTATAACTTATTATTTATGTATAGGAACAATAGCTTTATTGATCCCATTTTTATTATTTCGTTGGTTTCAAGAATTGAAAGGAATTGGTAAAGGTTTTTATCTCATTAGAGGAACAGGTTGAATCTTATGATGGGCTTCTTGGTATTTATCAATAGTAGTTATTTCTCATTTGGGATTATCGGTATCAATCTTATTATCATTTATTGGTATGTTTACCACTCTTTTATTTTCATTTTTTATACTCAAAGAAAGATCAGAAAGAAAAGATATATTTTTGACAATTTCGGTATTAATATTAATATCTCTTTGATTTTATTTAAAATAAAAATATGAAAAAAATAAATAAAAATACCATTACAAATATACCAAATACTCCTTTTTTTGATAACACTTTTTTATTTTCTTATTTAGAAATTGATTTTTCACATCAAAATGTAGAAGTTGTTTTTATGTCTGATGTATTAAAACAAAAAGAAAATAGTGAACTTTTAAAAAATATAGGTGATAAATATGCTATGTTTGCCAATGTTTATAGTGAAGAATCAGAATTTGAAATATTTAAAAATCTCTTTGAAACAGCTCTTAAAAATAATAAAAAGATTCATATTATCTGAATTACTTTAGAAAGTGAAATAGAAATGCTCGAAAATTATTATATGCAACTCTGATTTCTGCGAGAAGATATCAATTGTTTTCAGGTTGATTTTTCAAAACCACTTATTACGGTAAGTGTAAATATAGAAAATCTCATGTGGAGATGAAGTGATTATAAAAGAGAATGAAAAAAAATATTTTTCATTCCTCCTATTCGAGAAGCTGGTCTTACAAAAGCAATGTTTAAGTGAATTAATAGATGAGTCATAGCTTGAATTTATATACAAAAATTGAATAGTGATACTATAGATTTTTTAAAAAAATGTATCTGTGAAGAACATATATTATCTTTCACTATGTGAAAAGTTTTATATTTCAATATGATTGAAACTTGATTTAATGGAAAAAATATTAATATAGAAATACAATACTAAAAATTGTTTTTACTTTATAATTTATATATAAAAAATATGTGAAGATGACCTGTAATTGAAAAGAAAAAAAATCAATCAAATGCACTCAGACAAAAAGCATTTTCTATTCATGCGAAACTTATATCAGTAGCTGCATCAAAATGATGAGATCCAGACAAAAATCCAAGTTTATATGATGCTATTGAAAAAGCGAGAAAAGATAATGTTCCAAATGATAATATCACCAGAGCTATTAAAAAATGAACTGGAGAAGATAAAGATGCTATGGAAATTAATCAAATCATATATGAATGATATGGTCCAAGTTGAGTAGCACTTATTGTCAGTACTTTAACTGACAATAAAAATAGAACAGCAAAAAATATGAGACATATTTTTTCAAGATATGGATGAAATATGTGAGAGTCAGGAAGTGTAAGTTTTACATTTGAAAGAAAATGAATTTTAGCTATTGATTTAGAAAATTATAAATCTTCTCTTTTAGAAGAACTTGTTTTTGAAACGGATGTAGAAGATTTTTTTGAAGAAGAGGGAATGTTTAAAATTCTTACTTCTTTAGAAAGTTTTATAGAAGTGAAAAAGTTTTTTGTTTCAAAAAATATAAATTTTGAATTTGCCGATATAGATTATATTCCTTTATCTATAAACGAAGTAGAGGATTTTGATACCGCATTAAAATTAACAAAAATGCTCGAATCTTTTCATGAAGATGAAGATGTAGAAAAAATATCAAGCAATATGAATATTTCAGAAAAATTACAAACAGAAGTAAATGAATTTATAGAAAAAAATACTTTCAGAACATAAAATAATGAAAAAAATAATCATACTCCACGATACTTTTTTATATAAATGAGGTTGAGAAAGACTCATAATGATGATGGCAAAAGCATTACAATGAGATATTGCTTCTTGATTTTTTTCTCTGTGAAGTTTTGATTTAAGAAAGGAATGATTTGAGTGAAAAATGATTGCTCTCACAGATGAAATATTTACCAGATGATTTCGTCATTTAAAGCTTAAATATGCATTTTTATTCAAAACAAAATTTTTACATGAGTATGAAAATGTCATTTTTTCATGAGATAGTATTAGTGCCGTAAGAAACTGTTGAAAAAATACTAAAAAAATTTATTATTGTCATACTCCTCCAAGATATATTTACGATCTCCATGAATTATACTTGAAAAAAGTTCATTTTTTATTGAGACCATTTTTTATACTTTTTTGTTTTATTTTTAAAAAAATGTATGAACAAGATATAAAAAAAATGGACCTTATACTTACTAATTCTCAAAATACTCAACAAAGAATTCAAAAATTTTTATGAGTTGATTCTCTTATTTTATACCCACCTGTTGATACCAATGAATTCAAATTTATTTCTCAAAAAGATTATTATTTATCTTTTGCGAGATTGAGTGATGCAAAAAGAGTAGATAAAATAGTTCAAGCTTTTCAACAATTAGAAGATAAAAAATTGATTATAATTTATTGAGAAAATGACCCCCAAAAACAAAAAATATTTCAGTTAGCTCAGTGACATAAAAATATAGAATTTATCACTCTGCCTTGAAATATTTGATTTACTGATTATGTTGGAAATTGTATAGCAACCATATACATTCCTATTGATGAAGATTTCTGAATGAGTCCAGTAGAAAGTATGGCAGCTGGAAAACCAGTGATTTGAGTCAATGATGGAGGACTCAAAGAAACCATACAAGATGGAAAAACTGGATTTCTTATTGCGAGAGAGGCTCATATAAAAGATGTGATTGATGCTATTCAAAAATTAGATAAAAACACAGCTCTTTGAATGAAAGAAAATTGTGAACAAAGAGCAAAAGAATTTGCTTTAGAAAAATTTAAAACACAATTACAAACTTATATAAACGAGTAAACCTATGTTTATAAAAAATATTATTTTATCAATTATCTTTGATATATATGACAAAAAAAATATTACTTTTCATCGTTATTTTTATATTTTTACTGAGTGTTATTACTTTGTTTTTAATACTGAATTATTTAGACCCCTACCGAGATGAACTTATTTCATTATTTACTTTATGAACTTCTTTTGTATTATGTGTCACTTCTTTTTTAACTATGGTATTATATATATTTAAAAAAGTATACTACAGATGAGAGGTGTTTTTATCACATATTTTTTCGAGTTTAAGACAATGATTTTTAGTGAGTATATTTTTAGTATGATGAGTAGTCTTTAAAATTATTTGAGTATTTACTCTTTCTACGATATTTTTACTCTTTATTATACTTTCTTTTTTTGAATTAATGTTTGAAAATTTATAAAAAGATTTGCAATTTGTAAAAAATATAATATCCTATACCTGTGGTAATGGTTATTATATTTTTTAATCCAATATTATTATGAATAATTTAAAAATTAGTTTACCAAGTATACATTGTGAATCTTGCATAAAAGTTATTGATATGACCTTAAAAGATCTTTCTTGAATTAGAGAAAAACAATTTGATTTAGATAAAAAAGAAGTATATATAAAGTATGACAAACATATAACTAAAGGACAAAAAATAGTTTCTGCTATTAAAGATGAAGCATGATATGATGCTATAGTAATAGTCGATGAAGAAGAAAAAGATGAAAATAGTGATGATGATGAAGATGTATCCAAAATAGAAACAATTTCTCCAAAAGTCATTGAGAATACACCACTTCTATCTTCACTTGAAAAAATTGAAAGTGGAAATAAAATTGCCATTTTAAATATCGAATGAATGCATTGTACGAGTTGTGCATGATTGATTGAAAAATCATTAAAAAAAGTTGTCTGAGTAGATGATGTACATGTTAATTTTGCATCAGAAAAAGCAAGAATTAAATTTGATATCAATAAAGTAAAAATAGTAGAACTTGAAAAAGTAGTTCTAGATGCCTGATATAAAGCAAATATTCAAACAAAAGATACCAATCAATGAGATAAAAGAAAACATGAAATACAATATTGGCTGAATAAAATTATTTGAGGAGTGGTTTTATCTCTTCCAATGGGAATATTTATGTTTTATGATTTTATCCCAAGATTGCCATTTGAAAAAATAATTATGCCTTATATGGGTTTTATTTCACTCATACTCACAACCCCAGTCTTATTTATATTTTGAAAAGATTTTTTTTCATGAGCTTGGTCAGCTCTAAAAATGAAAACATTTAATATGTATTCTTTAATTTCTATCTGAACTTTAACAGCATATATTTATAGTTTATATAGTTATTGGAATTATATACATGAAACTGGAACTATGTTTGGTTTAAATGGAATGAAAATACCAAACATTTATTTTGAAGTGGCTGCATTTCTCGTAACCTTTGTATCAATCTGAAAATATTTAGAAGCAAAAGCAAAATGAAAAACTTCAGAAGCTATTGAAAAACTTATGTGACTGGCACCAAAAACTGCGAGAGTTAAAAAATGAAATAATACTTTAGATATACCAATAGAAGAAGTAATGAATTGAGATATAATTATCATAAGACCTTGAGATAAAATCCCAGTTGACTGAGAAATTATTTCAGGATATTCAAGTATAGATGAATCAATGTTGACTTGAGAAAGTATTCCTGTTGAAAAAAAACAAGGCTCAAAAGTATTTACTTGAACTATAAATAAATTATGAAGTTTTGAATTTAAAGCAACAAAAGTATGAGAAGAAACAGCTTTATCTCAAATAATAAAACTGATTGAAGAAGCTCAATGATCAAAAGCTCCCATACAATGATTTGCTGACAAGATTTCTGCAGTTTTTGTGCCAACTGTAATTATAATTGCAATAATAACATTTTTATCATGGTATTTTCTTTGAGAAGCAACATTTGCTACTTCTTTACTCTATTTCTCTGCTGTAATAGTGATAGCTTGTCCATGTGCTTTATGATTAGCAACTCCAACAGCAATAATGGTTTGAACATGAAAATGAGCTCAAAATTGAATATTAATAAAATGATGAGAACCTCTTGAAATTGCTGGTAAAGTTAATGCAATTATTTTCGATAAAACATGAACAATTACTGAATGAAAACCAAAAGTTACAAATATAATAAGTCTTTGAAATTACAGTGAATCTGAAATATTAGCATTATCAACTTCTCTTGAAAAAAAATCAGAGCATCCACTTGCTGAAGCTATAGTGAATCATGGTCAAGATTTATGATCTATAAATTATAATGTTGAAAATTTTACAGCTGTTCCTGGTGCTTGAGTTACATGATCAATAAATTGACAAAAATATCTTTTATGAACAAGAAAACTTATGAAAGATAATAATATAGATATGAATATAAATAGCTATATCGAAAATCTAGAGTGTGAATGAAAAACTGTTATGATGCTTGCAAATACTACTATGATTATATGACTTATAGCTGTAGCTGACACCGTAAAACAAACATCCGTGGAAGCTATAGAAAGATTAAAGAAAATGTGAATAAAGGTATTTATGATTACCTGAGATAATAAAAAAACAGCAAATGCAATTGCCGATATTGTTAAAATTGATAATGTTCTTGCAGAAGTTTTACCTGAAAATAAAGCATCTGAAGTAAAAAAATTACAATGAGAATGATATGTGGTAGCTATGGTTGGAGATGGAATTAATGATTCTCCAGCACTTGCTCAAGCTGATTTATGAATAGCAATGTGAAGCTGAGCTGATGTAGCGATGGAATCTGGATCAATGATTATAATGAAAAATGATTTGAATGATGTTATTACAGCTATTAAATTAAGTAAGGAAACCTATGGAAAGATTAAAGAAAATATGTTTTTTGCACTCTTTTATAATATACTTTGAATTCCCGTTGCTGCTTGAGTTTTTGCAAGTTTTTGATTCATTTTAAAACCTGAGCTTGCAGGTCTTGCTATGGCAATGTCTTCTGTATCAGTCGTTATTAATTCACTTCTTTTAAAGAATTTTCACCCAAAAAAGATAAATATTCTTTCAAAATGAGCACCAATAATCATGACAATATTATTTCTATTTGTGTTCTGGGAATTTTCTCAAGTTCCATCTTGAGTTTCCATTACCCAGGCATATACTTCTACCAATCCATGACTTTTAAGTGATATAAATGATTATATAGCTCGTAGTCAAGTAAAAATTGGTTTTGATCAAGCCAATTTCCCTAAAATTATGATTGATTCTCAAACTCTTCCAAAAAATATAAAAATAAAAATATGAAAAATGGATTTTGAAAATAATGGAGTAGTTTTAGGTTTTAACGAAGCTTCGATGATGATAAAAGAATGACTCATAGATTGAGTATGAGCAGAATTAAAAAATTTTTTCTGAGCTCCTCACATAAGAATTACTTGAATTTTAGCGCCCACTCATACACTCCTTGATGATCTTCATATAATGAATCCATCTACGTTTTTGAGTATACAACTGACGAATGATTTACTTATACTTCAATCACCTCTTGGAAGTTTGGATTATTATTACCTTTATAATGCATCAAATATTCCTTATCAATATGCCTCTCTTATCAATCCTAAAAAAACTGAATTTATTATCGATAATAAATCATATTTAGCTGCTTATGTATGATATACTGATGCTGTTGAAATGGTAGAAGAAAAAGAATTTTCAAAAATTCATGATACTCTTGAAAATGAAAATGGAAGTAATCTTATCATTATGTGATTACCAAAAAAAACCTACACTATGCTAGATATGATGCATTTTGTACCACAAAAATTTAGAGATAATTATTTCAATAGTTTAAGAAAGTAAAAATGATCTATTTTAAAAATTGACTTTTTTATGAAAAAGAATAGCCTACCACATAGGTATTATTTCCAATATGCTATATAAAATGAAAAAAATAAAAATTTACTTTACATTATTCTGTTTTCTTATTGTATCGCAGATTCAATTGATTCATGCAATAGATATGTGAGATATCTTTGTTCATGAAAATAAAATGATGTATAGTATCAATTATAATACTATTCATACTCCGTTATTTTGTGATTCTCATTCTTCAAAACAAACTCATAATGATTGTTCTCAAGATATAGTAATTGATAAATGAATTCTCCTCCAAAATAAGGTTGAATGAAAGAATAAAATAAAATTTTTATTCTCTTTTTATCCAAATAAAATTTATTTTGTAAATAAAATGGATATAAATATACCCAGTCATTCTTTTCCGTTTTTTATTTCGTCAAAATCAAATTATATAGAACTTATATGAATTGTAAAACATATAAACTAAAAATATTATTTCAATAATTTCGTTATTTATATCACCTCAATTATATACTTGGAAATTATTATAATTTTTAAAAAAATTTATATTTTAATAAAACAATACTATGCAAAAAATAAACATACATGTAACTGGAATGCATTGTCATTCTTGTGAAGTGATTATTGAAAAATCTTTAATAAAACTTTCAGGTGTTTCAAAAGTAATCGCAAAACAAAATAAATGAACGATAGAAATATTTTTTGAATGACAAGAACCTGATTTACAAAAAATAGAAGAAATAATAAAACAAAATTGATATTCTTTATGAATAGGTGGGAAAATCCCTTGGTTAAGTCATAATATCGATGATTATCTTCATATTTGAATCACATTACTTATTCTACTTATTATTTATTTAATCTTTCAATTATCAGGTATTTCCATATGAAATATTTGAGATATTACTACACCAACTTTATGAGTAGCATTTCTTGTATGACTTACTGCTTGAATATCAAGTTGTATGGCTCTTGTCTGATGACTTATTCTTTGAATAAGTGCCAATTGGAATCAGTGAAAAGAAAATGATTCAAGATGGTCAAAATTTCAACCTCATCTATACTTTAATCTTGGAAGAGTGCTATGATTTTGATTTTTAGGATGATTACTTGGATTATTTGGATCTTTTATAAGTATGTCAAATATATTTTTATGATCTATGACTGTTTTTGTGTGAATAATAATGTTATTATTAGGATTAAATCTCACTCATATTTCCCCTAAACTCTGAAATATTTCCATAACTTTACCTAAATTTTTATGAAAAAATATATGAAATAATAATAGTTCATCTAAAAAATGAGCATTTATAACCGGAATATTATCTTTTTTCTTACCATGTTGATTTACACTTGCTATGCAAATGTATGCTATAAGTACAGGAAGTTTTTTCTTATGATCATTCATTCTTTGATTATTTGCACTTGGAACAGTTCCATGACTTATTTGAATCTGAGTACTCACTTCATTTTTAAAATGAGCTTGGGCAAAAAGATTTTTCACATTCACAGGAACCATAGTTTTATTGCTATGATTTTTTAATCTTACAAATTGATATAATTTACTCTCTTTATGAATACCATCTTGAAATATAAATATAAAGCAAAATATTGATACATCAAATTTATGAAATCAGGAAATAAGAATGACTCAAGATGAGAATTGATATAGTCCAAACACTTTCAATATTCAACCAAATACAAAAATTAAATTGATAGTAACATCTACCAATCCCTATAGTTGTGCAAGTCAATTGATGATACCAAAGTTATGAATAACAAAATCACTACAACAATGAGAAAATACGATTGAATTCATTTCACCAGCTAGTTGAGAAATAAAATTTTCTTGTTCTATGTGAATGTATAACTGAAAATTTATAATTGATGAAAAAACTTGAAATAATCCCAATGCAAATATTATTCCTCAAGCAATAAATAATAATCAATGATGATGAATAAAAGGATGTTGATGATGAGGTTGAGTAAATACACCTACAAAAAATATCACTTCAGAGAAAAATACCTCAGTTTGAGATTCAAAAATTCAAACTATTCATCTTACTTATACCTCTGTATGATTATCTTCAAATATATCTATAAAAAAATGAACACAATACAAAATTATCATTGATGTGAAAGATACTATTTCTGGATGTATGGGTACTATTTATATTCCTTGACTTGATGAAAATATTCAAAAATTAGAAGCTGGAACAGAAGTTATATTTAATATAACCCCTACTACTATTTGACAATTTCCATTCACTTGTGCTATGGGAGTTCCTCACTGATATATTAATGTGGAGTAAAAAATAGTAAAAAGTATTCCCCGATACTGATTTAACTTGATTTTAGAAAAAGAGATTATGCAATAAAGCATATAAATAGGAATAATGAAAAGTTATTTCTATTTATATGAATAAAATAATACTATTCACAAAATAAATATAAATGAAACCAAAAATGAAACTCTTTTATATTTTTGAAGTTAAATTTAAAAATTATACTTTAATTTATCCAGTGGTATTTCTCTTGTTCAAATAATTATTTTTGGTGAAAATCATTCCGTTTCACTTCCTTCAAAAAAGAAATCATTACTGATATTTTCTTCTGCTAATAATATTTTTAATTTCGCTTCTACTTTTTTAATAACTCAAAGTTTTTCTAGCACATCATATACTCTCATAACTGCTTCTAAATTTTCAAAATCAGTCATTCTTACTATTTGTTCAAGTCTTTTTCCACTTGCCATAAACTTAAAATCTCATAGATATTCAAATCAAATATTTCTTGGATCTTCCTCTCATTTCAAATCAATAATTTTTAAGTCACTTTTATTGAGAAATTTTAATTCCTCATTATCAATAATAGAAGTTGAAAAATTATCAATGAGATAATCTTTCATCATTCAAATTCATTCTCAAGTTGCTGATGATACTACAAATATTTTTTCTTTATGAAATCTTTTTTTAAATTCAGATACAATAAAATCTTTCATTTCCTTATCTAATAAATCTGCTTTTGAAAATACAATAATTTCTTCTTTTTTTTCTAAATCTGGAGAAAAAGTTTTTAATTCATATCGTATATTTTCATAATCACTCATAACTTGATCGAGTCTATATAAATCAAGTAAATGTAATATAACTTTGGTTCTTTCAATATGTTTTAAAAATTCAATTCCAAGTCATTTTCATTGACTCGCTCCAGGAATAAGACCAGGAACATCTTCCAAAACAAGAGTTTTATTTTTATGTTCTAAAACTCATAAATTTGGAGTAAGTGTCGTAAAAGGATAGTCTCAAATTTTTGGTTTTACATTGGTAATATTTCCAATAAGAGTTGATTTACCAGCTGACGGAACTCAAATAATTCAAATATCAGCTACTAATTTCAATTCTAAAATTATTTCTCTTGATTCTCAAATATCTCATAGTTCAGCAAAATTTGGAGCTTGTCTCGTACTTGATGTAAAATGAGCATTTCAAAAACCTCATCTTCATCATTGAGCAATGAGAAATTTGGTATTATTTTCATATAAATCTACTATGACATCTAGAGTATTTGCATCTTTAATAATAGTCCCAACTGGTACATGAAGTATTAAATCTTCTCCAGTTGCTCATTGCATAAGATTTGTTCATCATTTTTGTCATTCTTGAGACGATATTACTTTTTTATGTCTAAAATCTGATAGAGTATTCAAATTGACATTTGTTTGAATATAAATATTTCATCAAGATCCTCAATTTCATCACCGAGGTCAACCATTTGGAATATATTTTTCTTTTCTCCATCTTACTACTCCATCTCATCATTTTCCAGCAATAATGTGTATTTTAACTTCATCTATAAACATATGGTAGTAATTAATAATCATAAATTGGTTGAGAGTATATACATTAAAAAAAATTTGACAAGTAAAAAATATATATATAATAACGGAGCTTTATCAAAAAGTAAGCATATGCGGCTATCGTCTAGTGGTTAGGACACCGGGTTTTCATCCCGGTAACCGGAGTTCAATTCTCCGTAGCCGTGCCATTTTAAAGATATTGTCATTTTATCGCGGAGTAGAGAAGTGGTATCTCGCAAGGCTCATAACCTTGAGGTCGTACGTTCGATTCGTACCTCCGCAACCAAAAAAACCACAAAGCCTCGTCAGTGTAGCTCAGTTGGTTAGAGCGCGGGATTCATATCCCCGAGGTCGGCAGTTCAATTCTGCCCATTGACACCATATATATACAATAAATTATCTAGTCAAAACTAGGTATTTTTTATTTTTATTTTTATTTGACTTTTCAACTATTTTTATAATATAGATATAGCTTTTATAAAAAAAGCTGACACTCATGAATTCTTATTTAAAAACTCACTTAAATAAAAATATTAAAAGAATAAAAAATAAATTTTCAAATAATACATTATAAAAACATCAGAAAATCTTTCAGATATTCAAAATAATGAAATTTTATTCATAAAAACAATGGATATAATTTCCTTATTTCACAAGAATTATCTCATTATTTATTATAATAAATGAATTTTTTATTTTTTGTTTCTATTCTTTTAATAAAATTCAAGTTTATTTTTACTCTCTAAAAATACAAAAATGATACCATTATATATTTTGCTCTGAACTATCTTATGAATAGTCATTGCTTTTATTGTAAATAAAATTTTACAAGATAAAAAAATTATTTCTTCAAAAAATATTTGAGAAAAACTGCTTTCAGATGCGGAAAAAACAAAAGAAGAAATATTAAGAAAAACAAAAGAAGAAAATGATACTTTATTAAATAAATCAAAACAAGAATCGAATAATATTCTTGAAAAAGCGAAACAAGAATCAATGGAAATGATAAAAAAAGCTGAAAAATTAGAAGAAAGATTATTGGAAAAGGAATCAAAATTAGAAACAAAATTAGAAGAAATCTCAAAAAAACAAGATTTAATTCTGGAAAGAGAAGAAAAATTAAAAGAAAAACAAGAATCTTTACATGGAAAAGAGCAAGAATTGGATACTAAACTATCTCAAATGGCTAAATTATCGATTGAGGAAGCGAGGGAATTACTCTTAACTCAAATTGCTCATAAATATGAGAAAGATTCTATTACTCAGATAGAAAAATACAAAAAAGGGATTGAAGAAAGAAAAAATGAAATAGCAAGAGAAATAGTGATAAAATCTATACAGCAATATGCTGGAGATGTTACGAGTGAAGTTACGACTACTCTTATTCCACTTCCTAATGATGATTTAAAATGAAAATTAATAGGAAAAGAGTGAAGAAATATCGTTGCTTTTGAAAGAGCTACTGGTGTTGCACTTATTATTGATGACACTCCAGATACAGTATTTATTTCAGCTTTTGATTTATTTAGAAGATATATAGCAAAAAAATCTTTAGAAAAATTATTAGAAGATGGAAGAATTCAACCAGCAAGAATTGAAGAAATAGTAGAAATAACGACAAATGAAGCTGATATATTACTCAAAGATATTGGTAAAAAAACACTTGATGAATTAAATATTACTTGAATTCCAGAAGAAATTATTCCACTTATTTGAAAATTAAGATTCAGAACGAGTTATGGACAAAATATACTCAAACACTCAACAGAAGTAGCATTTATTGCAGAAAGTATAGCAAAAGACTTAAATCTAGATTCATTATTAGCTAAAAAAGGTTGACTCCTTCATGATATTGGAAAAGCTTTAGATCATGATATAGAGTGAACTCATCCAGAAATTTGAGCAAAAGTAGGAAGAAAATATGGTCTATGAGAAAATGTAATTGATATGATTGAAAACCATCATTCAGAACCAACAGGAATCACTATTTATGCTGCGATCGTTCAAATGGCTGATGCAATTAGTTCCGTAAGACCTTGAGCGAGAAGAGAATCAATTGAACAATATGTAAAAAGAGTAAAAGAAATGGAAGCTCTCGTTTCAAGTTTTAGTTGAGTATCGAAAGCCTATGCTATTAGTGCTGGAAGAGAAGTAAGAGTATTTGTCGATGCTGATACTGTTTGAGATTTTGAAGCTCATGAAATGGCTCGAAATATAGCATTAGAAATAGAATCAAAATTAAATTATCCATGAGAAGTGAAAGTAAATTTAATTAGAGAAATGAGAGTAATCGAGTATGCAAAATAATATATTAAAAAGTCAAACATTTAAAGTTTGACTTTTTTACTTATAAAAATAAAATCTTGAGTGAAAGTAATTAATTATTTGTTATTAATTCATTATTAATAAAATTATTATGTACCCATTTATTGAACTGTTTTCTTGATTTCGTATATATTCTTTTTGACTGAGTTTAACGATTTGTTTTTTTGTTTTTTTATGGATGTTAAAAAAACTTTCTTGAAAATTTTGAATCAATGATACCTTTTTTTTTAATAGAATATTATGGTACTTTCTTTCGATATTTTTATTTTCACGACTTTTTTTTATAATTGCAAATTGGGAATCATTTATTTTTATTAAAAATCCGATAGAATTCTTTTTTATGAGTGACTATAATTTCTCTTTAATTTGAGCTTTTTTTTGATATTTTCTCATCTTATTTTTATCTATTATACTCCATTCACTCAGAAGTGGAAAATATATGGATGTCTCAATTTTATCATTTTTACTTTCATCTGTTATTTGATATATTTGAGCTTTTTTTTGATGACAAGTATATGGAAAAGAAACAAATTTTTGAATCGAAATATTGTATAATAATACTTTTTCTTCCGTTCCATTTGAAGTACCAATTTTTCCATTACCAATAGTATATGCCATTGTATTTTTTATACTCTTTTGTGTCTTATATATGTTTGCTATGTTTATTACCGTAAGGTGAGTTATTGGTTATATTGGTCTCATATTAATATGAGCTACTCTTTTGATATGAGATAGCTTTAGTGGAGATTATGATTCATTTTTAAATAATCTTCATATAAGTTTTAATCAAATCGGTGCTCTTATTATAATATTATTTTGATTTTATGGATTCTATAGAATATATAAAACTCCAAAAAATACTGAAATAATTTAGTTTTTCCATGTCTAGAAACAAGATTTTTATATTTTTTGTGATTTGATATTTCTTTTGAATATTTGTATGAAATATTATTTTTAATATTTACCTTATTCTCACATTTTTTTGTATTATTTTGATGTTTTTTTTATGACTGTTATTGGTAATAAAAAAGCATCATTTTTTTGTATATTTTTTGGTTATCGGAATATTTTTTTGATTTTTTCATGCCGGATATACTAATTATTACATTTCTCAAAAAATATCTCAAATTCAACCCTATTATGAGCAAAACATTTCTATCACATCTGAAATCATCTCACTCTATAAAAAAACAAGCAATTATAATAGTTATATGGTAAAAATTATTTCATTTGATACGAGTAAAAAATTTGATTTTCAATTTTTACTTTTTACCAATAATAATCTTATTTTAGAACCATGACAAATCATAAATTTTATTGGAGAAATAAAACCAATAGATAATTTTTCTCAAAATTTTAATTATGTAAAATTTATGCAATCAAAAAATATTTATTTTTCAATATATAAGCCAAATATTGAATTTATTTGAAAAAATGATTGATGAAAAATAAGTCAAATAATTCGTCATTTCAGAGTAAACATTTTACAAACTATTCATCAAGTATATCCAAAAAATGAAGCTGTATTTTTAGCAGGATTACTGATTTGAGAAAGAGACAATCTCAATCCAGATATACAAAAAGACTTTAATAATTCTTGACTCACTCATATTATTTCGGTTAGTTGATTCAATATAACGATTATTATTATTTTTTTATGATTTTTACTTAAAATTTTTCCATTATTTATAAGAACTTTTTTTATTTTTATAACCGTGATATTTTTTGTTTTATTAGTTGGAGATGGAGTTGCTGTTCTCAGAGCTGCTATTATGTGACTCACAGGATATTTTATACTTATTTCTGGAAGAAAAGCAGATAACCTCAGTTTACTTTTATTAACAGCTTTTGTCATGGTTTTTTATAATCCATTATATCTCAATTATGATATATCTTTTCATTTAAGTTTTCTCGCTGTTTTAGGGCTCTTATATTTTCAAAATTTTTGGAATCACATTTTTAGATGTATTCCAAGTTTTTTTGCTCTCAAAGAATGATTTGTTTTAACCATGTCAGCTATGACCACTACTCTTCCGATAATGATTTTTAATTTTTGACAAATATCTATTCTTGCTCCAATAGCAAATATGTTCGTTGGTGGAATTATCCCATTTGCTATGTTATTTTGATTTTTAAGTATGATCTGACAAATGATTTCAGAAAAAATTGGTTTTGTTATTTGATTTATCAATTATTTTTTACTCCGTTTTATTATAGATATAGCTCACTTTTTTTGAAATTTGAATTTTTCAGTGATTCATATAGATATGTGAATCTATTCCGTATATGCAGAAATACTTTACTTTATGGTATTAGTATTTTGAATTATATATTTTAAGCAAGAAAAAAGTCCTAAGCTGTAGTAGGACTTTTACTCATTGAGTCAGGAAAAATCATTTTATCAGCTTCAACTCACGCTGTTATCTTAGCTTCACTTCATGCTAAATTAGCCATTTTTGAAGCTTTTAATCATTTCGTAACTTTTTTTTGTGCTTCACGATCATTTTCTCTCATCATATCTCTTAATTTCTCAGTAGCTTCATCAAGTTTATCTTCATATTGTTGTTCCTTTTCTTGTCTATTTTTTTGCACTTGCTCTCCTGATTCATTATCTTGTTTTATTTCTTGAGATTCTAAATTATTTAATTTATTATAAGCATTTTGAAGTCTTAATGCATCTTTTTCATTTAATGGACCATCTGAAATTTGATTCAATTCTTGTTCAAGATTATTCAAAGCTAATTGTATTTCTCATTTTGTTTTTCCATCATTCACTCATCATAATTTATTTTTGACATTTTCTAGAATAGCTCATTTTACAATTTCTCATCATTTTGGATTCTTTAATAATTCTTTATCTCCTTTTCAAAATTTTTCTAAAGATTTTATAGTTTCTTCTTGGTGTTGTTTATCTAAATCATTTTTATTTATGTCTAATCGAGCCATACATTTATAATTAATAATTAAAATCTAAATGTATTTTACCATACTAAGTATTATATTGCAAATAAATGAGGTTCTTTTTTATATTTTATATAGTTCGGATTTGACATGGAAGGATAAAAAATAAAAAAGTAAAAAAATTTTACTTTTTTTATTTTTTTACTATAATCTGTTCGCCTAAAAGGAAGAACTGAAACAAGTTCGATACTACCTTTATTTTTTAAATTACTTATTATGGCTAAAAGAGGGAAAAAATATAATAAAGCTATTGAATTTATTAACAAAGAAATAGCTTATTCAGTAGTAGATGCTGTTGAATTATTAGAAAAAACAAATACAGTAAAATTTGATCCTACTGTTGAAGTTCATTTTAATTTGAATCTTGATCCAAAATATGCTGATCAAATGATTAGAACGACTATATCACTTCCGAATGGAACTGGTAAAACAGTAAAAGTTTGTGCTTTTTCTGACACTATATCTGCTGCTGATTTAAAAGCTGCTTGAGCTATGGTAGCTTGAGGAGAAGATTTAGTGAGTGCTATCGCTTCTGGAGAAATAGCTTTAGATTTTGATGTTTGTGTGGCTACTCCTTCAATGATGAGACAGATGTGAAAAATAGCAAGAGTTCTTGGTCCAAAAGGTCTTATGCCAAATCCAAAAACTGGAACTGTTTGAGATGATTTAGTTGCTGTTGTAAAAGAAATTGCTGCTTGAAAATTTGAATTTAGAACTGATAAACAATGAAATATTCACTCAATTTTTGGAAAATTATCTTTTGGTAAAGATAAATTAATTCAAAATTTAGAAAAATTTATAGCTACGGTAAAAGAAGTAAAACCAAATGGGTCAAAATGAAAATATATAAATACTGTTTATGTATGTGATGCTATGGGACCTTCTATTCAATTAGATGTTCAGTAAAAAATAATTAAATATAAAAAAACCAAACATTTATGTTTGGTTTTTTTATATTTATCCTGATATACCAATTCATAGTTTATTTTTTGACACAAATATTATATTATATATTACTTACGAAGAGTAAAAACCTGAATTATTCGTTCAGGTTTTTTATTATTTAATCTCAAATTTCCCACCATTACTTCTTCCCCAAATTTCTGGTTTTTCAAGTAACTCAGCCGTAGCTGGTTTAAGGTTATAATTTCAGATATGATTTGCTTTGAGTACATAAGTATATTTATAGCTTCCAGCATTAAGGTGTTTTGCATAGAGTTCAACTCTATCATCTTTTTGTTCAACTCTATCAAATCCTCCATACCACCAAGTTTGGTTTTGTTCTCCAGAAATATCTTTTACTTTATTGCTGGTAGTATTGAAATTCGTATTGAGTATTTCAGTTCAAGCTGGTAAATAATTGTTTATTATGACATCAGTTCTTTCTTTATCCAGAAGGATTTCTATTTCTCCTACGATATAGTCTCATTTTTGAGCAGAAGTGATGTTATCAATATTTTTTACTTTTTTTGTCGTACAATATCCACCAAAATCATAATACCACCATGGAGTAATACAATCCTTTTTAAAGGCATTATTGTACTCATCGTAATTATAATAATTTCTCGTAACAGTAATTCATTCTTCTCTTGAAGTCATCTGCGAAACTGGAAGGTAATATCTTACTCCAATATCATAATAGAGTTTTCCATTTCCTGTTTTTTCAAATCCAAGTGAATTTTCTCAACTCTTTAAATAATCTTCGAAACTCAATGTTTTTTTATCAATATCAAATTTATTTGATTCTCCAAATTTTGAAGTCATTACGTCTTTTGAATTCAAATATGCTTTTGCTTCAAATGAAACATTTTTTAATTCTCCAGTAAAATCAACATATTTATTAATAGCATGCACAATTTCTGAGAAATCATATGTATAATAATTTCCATCATCATCTCTATTTGAAATGACGAATCTTACAAGATTTTCTGTGAGTAATTTTTCACCAATTCCTTTTTCAATGAGTACTTGTATCATTTTTGCAGATGTCACTGAGTTATCAACTGATGAAAATGATTTTTCGGCTGGTAATACTGAACCTCTTGCTTCAACGAGTATAGCATTTTTTAAATCTTTTAAGTATGCTTCACTTTGTGGTCAAACTTTTCATAAGAGATTATACATTTTTATATAATCAAGTTTTTCAAGATTTGAAAGTGTTGAATTTGGTTTAAAATATGTATTTACAAAGTCAGAATCTTTAAACAGTGCTATTGGTAAGAAATCTTTAATATTAACAGTAAAAATACCATATTTTTGATTTTCATTCATTTTTTTAACGAGTGCTGTTTTATAGTATTCAAATACTTTTTTATTATCAACTCAGTCAACTTCAATATTCAGATTTAAGAATTTTCCAGTAATCTCTAGACTTGAACATGTATCAGCAAACCACCAAGAAGAACAATCTTTGTAATATGCGAGTCCTTTATCAGTTTGAAGATAATTTTTAATATTATTTTTTACCAGATCTATTACTGAGATTACAGTGTATATTTTTCCATTATAATCAGTAAGACTTATAGACTCAAAGTCAGAAGTTTTATCCAGTTTTTTATAGAGTTCTTCTAATGCTAAACTATTTTCTAAGAATGAAATTTGTGAAGATAAGTCATCTCCAGGGAAATACAATACTTTATCTAAGTTTTTTGTAAGATTGGTAAGTATAGTTGCCCCAAGTGAAACTTCAAGATATCCTCCATTTTGAGTTACTTTTTCAAAATATAGCTTTTCTTCATAACTCAAGTCTGAAGTACTACCATTAGTAAATACATATTCAGAAGTTTTTGAAGGATATATCGGTTTCGTAAGTTCTACTTCATCAACAAGAGTTCCAGAAGTTGCTTTCAGATTTATTTTTGTAGAAGTATTTTTATCTAATTCTCCAGTTCCTACTTCTATATCAAAAGTGGCAAGAGTTGAATTATTTGCTCAAACAGTAATAGTTTTAACATTTTCTCCAATCATTTTTACTTTATTCATATTAAGTGAAACTAAAACATCTTTACTCGCAGAAGTATTATTAACGATAAGTGCCGAAATTTGTGCGGTATCTCCTGCTAAGAAAAATCTTGGAACTTGTGGTAAGAGTGAAAGTTCTTTTTGAACTTTAAATGTATTTTCATAATTTCCTACTTTTGAGTCTGAAGTATAAGCAAATCATGCAATTACCCAAGTGGTGAGATTATCAGGAAGTGATGGAACTTCAAGTATTGTTTTTCCATTTACTACCGTAACTTTTGCTTTATAGAATGCGAGATCTTTAAATTCAGTTCTCAGTTTCGTAGCATTTGAATTTTGTTCTCCATTATCAGATGAAATGCTATTACTCATTTCCTTTTTCATAGCTATTCATCCAACTGACTTATCCATTGCGATATCGGCCATTGGAGCTATTGATTCTGCAACTGATCAAAATGTTACTCAAACTGAATCAATAGATCCAGTATCTCTACTTTGATTTTCTATATTATCTTCTATTTTAAATTCAATTCTTTTTATAAGATTTGTCAAGTTTCCAAGTGTTTGAACAGAAGTTCATTTCTCGCTATAAAAATAATCTATAATATCAGTTTTATTCTCTTTTAAAGCTAAAAGTGATTGATCAATAATAGAAAGAGTGGTTTCTCATGTAATTGGATTTCCTCAATTATCAGTAATAGTCAATTCAATTTTTTGTGTATCTCCAGGAAGATAACTCACTTTATCAAGTTTGATAGTTGAACTTAATTGGATACTTTCTGTATCAACTTTGAGAGTTTTTGTTCCAGTATAATATTGTGGAAGAATTTTATTCAAAAGATCCCTTTCTTTTTTTCTCATATCAGCTAATTTTGAGAGAAGATTGGTATCTAAATCTTCATTGTTTGATTGAGGATATATACTTAAATCATAGACCAAATAGGGAATATACCTTGCATCATTTTCTTTTTGTAGTTTTTTTTCGATATCAAGCATTTCCATTCTCAGAGATTGAAGAGTGTCAAGACTTTCTTGTCCAGAAGCAACATCTTTTATGAGATAGAGTCCAATATGAAAGTCTGGCAAATATTCTTTTTTAATATCAATTTCAACTTCTTGAGAATAACTATCAATATGAATAACTTTATAATTCAGTACTTCATCGAGTTTTTCAATCGTAAGAAGTGCTTTTACTCCACTAACTGGTGAATTAATAAGGATTTTTGAAGCTTCTCCTACTTTATAACTCTCTTTATCAGAAAGAAGTTCAATAGTATTTTCTGCTTCTGCTGGTCTGAGAATATCTCATCCAGAAACATAAATAGTTTTGGTAGTAGTATATTTTTCATTTGAAATTTCAAATCTGTATTCCCCATATTTATCAAATACGAAATTTTCATTTGCGACTCAAGAGGTATTGGTAGTGAGTGTTTTTTCTAAAACGAGTGTTTCTTTCGTATTATATTGGTAGGTATTTTCGTCATAGGTATAATCTACTTTATAGACTTTATATTTCATTGCCTGATTTGCCAATTTATTTCCATCAATATCAGTAGCAACGAGCTCTACACGAGCACTATCTTTGAAAGCATAATAATATTTATCAAATTTCATACCTAAGAAAGTTTTACTTCTCATTGCTGTAAAAGTTGCATTGGTAGAAATAGATTTTTTCGTATTTGGATCGGTTATGGTTGTATTTACAGTATAGACTTTGTCTTTCGTAGAGTCTTCTAAATCTATATTTACGGTTGATTTTCATTCACTATCTAAAACAAATTTTCCTGATTTTTCAGTGCGAGTTTGATTTTCTCAATAGTACATTCCACCTCTTTTTGAATTATACATTGGCATTCTATCATACCAATAATTTTTTTGTTCCCCAAAAGTATATCCTGTTGTTTTTCCTCCATTAAAGTAAAAATCTGTTGAAGAAAGTGTATAATCTCAGACTCCAGTAGAAAGTGGAAGTCCAATATAATATTCTCAAGAAACATCTATTTTTGCCGTATCTCCAAAAATATAATTATCATTTTTTGCTTTTGAAGTTACTTTAAAATCTGGTTTTTCATATTCTTCAACAGCAAAACTCAGAGTATTTCCTCATACTTCAATAGTATAATTTCCAAGTTTTGCATCAGATTTTAAGTCAAAATTCACATCGAATGCTCAAAGTGTATTCAGAGGAAGTGATGTATTGAATATTTCTTTATATTGTACATCTCTTACATATACTTGAACATTTCATGAGTTTATGTCATATCATTTTGCACTCAAAATTCTTGAAATTCAAGATATAGAAACACTATCTCCGGCTTTATAGATTGGTCTATCAGTAGTAATATAGTTGTATACATTTTTATTTTGATAATAATAACTCGATACATTATCTAAAATCACTTGTTCTCAAGTTTTTAAAGTAATAAGTAATAGAGTGAAATTTGAATCATCGAGACTATATATTCCATCAGTTTTTGGAGTAAAAGTAATACTTTTTTCTAATGTTACTTTTTCTCACTCATATGCTCAGAACACTGAATATTTTGCTTCTTTTCTATAACTTTGTATAGACGAAATACTATCACTCAGATTTACTCAAGACGAATAATTATGAAGCCAAAGTAAATTATTTTTTGCTGATTTAATTGTTGCTGCTATATCAGAAATAACAAAACTTGTTTTTTGTACATAATAATCATTTTTTGCTTCATAGTCAGTTTTATCGGAAGTAAGTTTTGAAATATCAACCGTTACATACTTTTTAGAAATATCTTTTCCATATACTTTTTCTAAATCAAGCACAGAAATATTTGATTTAAATCCTAAATTATTTACTTTGATAGTTTTTGTAATACAATCTCAATTTTTTAAATAGTTTGAACTCAATATATCAAGATCTCATACACAAACTTTTGCTTGAATTTGAGTAAGATTCATAGATTGTACTCAAATAGAAAGTGGAGTTATTTCATTTGGAACGAGAATCAAAGGTCTTGCATCAATAATAGAAACTTGTTTATCTTCATTCAGAGCTTTTGGAGTACTAAATGAAAAGTTATAATCTTTATCTAATGGATAATTATCTTGATCCGGAAGTGTTTTTTTAATGATTAATGTATAATCACTACTTGGATTAAGCCTTGTTGATAAAACATATCTATGTTTTCAAACGATATAACTACAATCAGTATCCTTTGTCCATTTATTTACTTCGTATGCATAATCAACCTTTCCATATTTATCAAATGAAAAATATGAGTTTACATTTGATATAATTGGTGAAGTGGTTTCAAAACAGGCTTTTTTATAATTAATTTGTTTATAAGAAACCAAAGTATTTTTTGATTTCGTAGTAAAGTTTAAAGTTTTATCTCCACTTGATGAAAATTTTGAAAGATTTACTTTCAGAGAAATACTTGATGAAACATCTCACAAGAAAGTAAGAACAACTAATTTCTTATTTTCTACAAGCTTTTTATTTTCATTATCACGGTTGGCTGCATAATGAAGTTCGAAAGGAATACTGGAAGTAAATAAACTTTTATCGAGTTCTACTTCTTTATAAAAGGTAAATACTATACTTGGTTTTACAGTCGTGATAATATCTCTGTTTGATGAATGTCTCATATTGAGATCATCATATTTTTCCGTTGCATTTTCATTTACAAATACTACTGGACTATATGAAGTAAGGAATTCACTCGTATAAAAAGAAGAATGAATATCTCAAGCAAGTCATATATTTCCTCTGAGAGAAGTAAGGTTTTTAGAAAGTTTAAAACTGTATGATTTTCCATATCCCCAATCTCAAGTAAGTGGAAATATTGAAACGATATTTTTAGACGATTCTAAATCATCTTTTCCTTGATAATAGGCAATTTTCAGTGTATTATTTGCATATCAATTTAATACAAAGTTTGTTTTAAAAGCATCAAGTGAAACTTCATCATTAAAAATAAAGTCTAAACTTTGATCTTTTTCAATCGTATCTCTTGAATTTCTATCATTTACTGAAGTCAGTGCGAAATCAGGAGTAGTAATTTCAAATGATTTTGAATTGATAGTTTTATCTCAAGAAATAGTTGCAACTCCAGAAGGAATATTTACACTATATTTCCCACCAGTTGGAAAACCTTTTTCAGCTCTGAATTGAAATGTTGAAGTGGTAATCCAAAAACATTTTCCTGGAATACTTGGAGTGATTTCAATAGGACATTTTGATTGATTGTCTAAATTTGTGAGTGCTACCATTGGTTTTGAAAAACGAACGGTAATATTTTGATTGAGATCCGTGATATTTCCATCTGGAGTAGTAAAATCTATGAGTGATTCACCATCGAGTTTAAATTTTTTCACGAAAGTATTTTCAAGTTTTTGTCATGAAGCCGTAACAGCACTATCAAGTACATTTACTAAAACATCTGTTTCTTCTTTGATTAAATCGGTCATAACTAACTCAAGATTTTTATCATCAATCCAATGACTCTCATATTTCATTTCTGGATACATTTTGAGATTTGAAAGTACTGAAGTTTTATTCATATTACTCGCAAATGTCAAAAGAAGTTTTGGTTTTTCATATGATAAAATTTCTTCTTTTATTTTTGAAACTTTTACTATATTTCCATTTTTTGTAATAGTTTTTGCTCATACATTAAATACGAAACTTCTTTTTGATGCACTGTCATAATCTTGAAAAGAAGTTGAATATCAAAGCTCTACTGCTTTTTGCATATATCCTACTCTCCAATCAGTAGTTGTGGCTGGAATAATTCATTTTGCTTTAAAAATCATTTTTAAACTTTCTGTTTTTGAAACATTATCATTTGGTCTAAAAAGTTTATTTGGAGCTACATATCATAAACTTAAAGCAGTTTCTGCATACTTACATCCCCAATCAGATTTTGGTAGATCTGAAAATTTTCCAATACAACTTTCACTTGGAGTTACTCATGCAATTTTGAGCATAATTTTGAGCATTTCTCTTCTCGTAATAGAAGAAGAAATGTTATATGCTTTTGGATTATTTGCATTATTTACAATAATTCATGCATCAGCTAAAATCTGTGCATTTTTGATACTTTCTGGATCCAAATCACCTTTTAAACTTGGAAGTATCATAACTGAAAGCATAATAAATGACAAAAATGCCACTATTATTTTATTTTTCTTATTCATATAAAATTATTAAGAAATAAATATTGGTATTATAAGGTTTATTTTCCTTAAATCAAATGATATAACGAGAGAAAGAAAAAAAAGTGACAAAATGAATTTTTATAAAAAAATCTTCACAAAATACTCACATATATAAATTTGACTTGCTTGAAACATATATTATTATTCTTATGTATTTTTATTAAATACATTTATATATTAATTTTTTTATTATGAAAGATGTAAATACAAAGTTTTGACTTGTTATTGCTACGGCAATATTTTTAACTCCTTTTGCTTATGCTGATGATTCTCAAGTTCAAAATAGTGATTCTTGATCGGAAAATATTCAATGAACTCAAGAAACTTCAGGAGATAATTCTCAATTTCAAAATAGTTGATGAAGAAAAGAAGATATGAAAAAATTATTTGATGAAAAAAAGAATCAACTCAATCAAGTAAAAGATGAAATGAAAGAAACAGTTGATGGAATGAAGGAAAAGTTTAATACACAAAAAGAAAATTTTCAAGAAATGAAAAAAGAGGTAAAAAAACTTTTAACACCAGAACAAAAAACAAAAATAGAAGAATTAAGAAAAACATTAGAGGATTCAATTAAAACTCTCAGAGAAAGTATTACTCCTGAAAATTTAGAAGAAATAAAAGCAAAAGCTGAAACTTTAAAAACAGAATATTTAGTTAAGATTGATGAACTTTGATTAGTGGAAATGAAAAAAATGATAGAAGAAAGATTTCAAATATTTTCTCAAAATCAATTTGTAAACAAACCAGAAATGAAAAAAATGAAAGAAGAACTAACACAAAAAGTTTGAGAAATAAAGCAAGAATTTAAAGCTAAAAAACAAGATCTTGTTATGAAATATAAAGAACAATTTGCAAAATCTTTAGAATCAAAATTAGCAAAATTATCTCCTGAAAAAATGAAGGCTGTTATTGTTAAAATTGATACTGTAATTGAAAAAAATAATGCCAATACCAAATTAACAGTTGTACAAAAAGATAAATTAACTGCACAATTAAGTGCTTTAAAAGAATTATTACAAGAGAAAATTGATGAATCAGAAAATGGTTTAAATATAGATGAATTATTAGCTGAATAATAGATATACATATTCCTTTTTATAAAAATCCAAACTTTTTTAGTTTGGATTTTTAAATTATATTTGAAATCTAACTTTATTTTTTTATACTCAATATAAGTTTTAGTTTTAAAAACAATACATGGGAAATAAATTCTTTATTACAATGTTTTTCGTATTTTGAGGTTTCATTTTTTGATGGTATACACTAGTATATTCAAATTTTTATAAAAATACTTCCATCAATTTTCTTGATTTTTCATCAAAAAAAAATTATATAAATTCGCCTGATTTAAAGTCAAATATCGTATATTTTACTTCTGAAATTGATATATCAAAATATAAAATTTTTTCAGCTTGTGATATTGAAAGTAGATTTTTTTATTCAAATCAAAATACATATGTATTTTGATTAAAAATACGAGATCAAAATTGTAAAAATGAAAATTTTTATTTAGAAAATGAACATTGAAACATACTATTAAATACTTATTTTCATTTAGATATTGTTTGAGAATCTTATTTATATAATTTATTCACTGATTATGACTTTCAATCTTTAGAGAAAAATTATCACAAAATAATTACTTTACAAGATAAGTATAAATTATTTGCAAATATTTGAAAAAATACTAAAAATATTGAATTTATAAAAAAATCTAGATATTATAAAGAATTAGATTATGTGAGAAAAATAATTGAAAATATAATATTTCAAAGACAATTTAAATATAAACTCCCTATTGATTGATTTGATCTACCATCAAAAAATATCAATAAATTACCAAATTGACTTCGACCATATAGAGTAAATTATACCAATGGTATTCATGAGGGATGGGATATAGATGCTTCTTTGTGACAAGAGGTAATTTCTATAGATGCTGGAGTTATAATAAGAGTTACGAGAGATTTTCAGTTTTCAGATTTATGAAAAATAAAAAAATGAGAGAATATAAATTATGACGATAAAGTCAATAATTTAGATATTCTCAGGTGAAATCAAGTTTGGCTCAAAACTATGAAATGAGATATTATATTTTATAGTCACTTAAGTAAAGTCTATAAGGATATACAAGTTTGAAATATAGTTTCCAAATGATATCCTTTGGGAAAAGTAGGAAAAACTTGAGTTCCAGACAGAGATTATGAAGATTATCATCTTCATTTTGAGTTGAGAAAGAATCCGTATTTGAAAAATATGATATGAAAAAATACCAATAAAAATTATATGAATTGGGATTGGTATTTTAAAAATGAAAGCAGAGAATATATAAAAACACAACAATATACTATTTTTGAAAAATAATATGAAAGATAATGTAATTACAAAAAATAAAAAAGCTTATTTTGATTATGAAATACTCGATAGCTGGGAAGCATGAATTGAGCTTTTTTGATACGAAGTAAAATCGGTAAGAGCAGGACATATTAATTTAAAATGAAGTTATATTTCATTTATTTGATGACACTCAGTGATTAAATGACTTCATATAACACCTTGGAATACTTTAGCAAACAGGCAAAATCTGATTTGAAATAGAGATAGAAAAATATTTTTGCATAAAAAAATAATTGATATACTTATTGTGAAACAAAAAGAAAGTTGAATAGCAATTATTCCACTTGAAGTATATTTCAAATGAAGTTTAATTAAAATAAGAGTGTGATTTTGTAAATGAAAAAAAGAATATGATAAAAAACAAGTATTAAAAGAAAGAACTTTAGACAAAGAAGCGAAAATGATGATGAAAAAATTTATTTAATAATTTATAATATATGGATACAATTTTTAACAAAGAATACAATGTTATTCAACCAAATTGAGAAATACAAAAAATAACATTAAAAAATATACTGACCCTATGAGAAAAAACTCTGCTATTTTTTTATCCAAAAGACAATACTCCTGGATGTACTCTAGAAAATAAAGATTTTTCTTGTTTGAAGTGAAAGTTTCAGAATTTATGAATTCAACTTATTGGTATATCAGAAGATTCTATTGAAGAACATAAAATATTTATTTTTGATCATCAATTATGAAATACATTAATTTCAGATGAAACATGAGAATTACATAGATTTTTTTCCGCTTATTGAGAAAAAAATATGTATTGAAAAATATTTCAATGAGTTATTAGAACTTCTATTTTACTTGATAATAAATGAAACATATTAAAAAGTTGGAACAATGTGAAAGCAACAGGACATGCTCAAAGAATTTTACAAGAATTAACTACATAAAAAATAGAGCTCTATAATTTGAGCTCTATTTTTATAATTTTAATAAACGAATTAATTTATCACTAAAATCAAGTTCTCATTTTTCATCTTCAGAAATAAAATTTGGTAAAATTTCTTTTAAAGCAAAAGTTTGATCATTATTTATTTCTAAATCTAAATATTTTATTCATTTTTTAATTAATAAAAGTCTTAACAATATAGGATTTTCTCCATCATAAATAATAGTATAACCATTTATTTTTGAAAAATCATAAAAAGTAGAATTTATTTTTATTCATAAATGAGTTATAAAAACATTTGTATTCTCTTCTGAATTATTTTCTATAAAAAAAGTAACTCATGTAATTAAAATAATTACAAAACTCATAACATATTGTTGTGTCAAAAATCACCAAACTACCAATCCAATAACTATTGATAATGTAATAACATACCACATATTACCTCTTTTTTTATCATTTGAAAAATTCCAATTATATATTATTTCATTCATAGTTATTTATTATATATTTAAAAGTATTCAATTATTTTTTAAGAAAAATTATCTATAATAAGTTTCATTATTAACCAACTACATGCAGCAAGTATAAATCAACCTAATGCATAGACAATCGTTTCTTTTCACTTTGATTTATCTCATTGTAAAGTTCATAAGGCTATTTTATAAGCTCAAATAATAACAAAAATAATAGAAATAGTTCCAGCAAATCACATACAAAAATCAATAGCTCATTTTAAAATACCAGGAATATCACTCGTATGAATTTCTCAAGTTCTTAATTTTTCTGTTGCACCACTTCAGATTCAACTTAAAATTCAAGCATCATTAGTTGCATATATTTGAGTATGGAGTAAAGTAATGTAGAGAGAAAAAAAATATTTTATTTTTTGCATAGAGTTATATTAGATTATAATTTTCAGTATTTGATTTTACTGCATTTAAGCTTTCTCAAGTTGGATTGTAATAATCATGCAAAAATTTTATCAGATCATTTTTATCAAGTTCTTGTGCTCGAATTCAAATAGATTCTAAACTTGTTTTTACACTATTAGTTCTTTGTATGAGACCTTTTTTATTTTTATTTAAATTTCTCATTTGAGATTTTATAGTCAGTAAATCATCTTGTCCATTAATAGAAGCCCAAAAATTCTTAAATTTTCCAACAAAACTTAAATCTCTGACACTGATATCTCACTCATTATCCATAGGAATGATTATGTAAAAATCTTTTCTCATTATTTGAGCTACTTCGATGAGTTTTTTTAAATATTCTATATATTCATAGGTTTGATTTTGAAGAAGTGGATTGGTTTGTTTTAAAGCTAAATGAGTTAATTTATTCAAATAGGCTTCAATATCTAATTTTTTAGAACGAATCATAATTTGAACAGGAAAATCAATAGCATTCAAAAATCTTTGAAAACTCATAATGATAGAATCTTGTTCTTCTATACTTTTGAGTAAAAAATTTATGGTTGAACATTTTAAAACAACTCGAATAGAAGAATCTTTCATTACTATTATATTATCTCTAATTTGAGAAAATGGTAAGTATCTTTGAGTTGATGCATCAGAAATTGGTTTTTTGTTTGTTTTTACTGCCATAATATGACTTAGTTTTAAAATAAATTTATATTTTACTTATATTATCTTCTAAAGATTGTATTTGCTCCATTTTACTTTTGAAATCCATATTGACCTCTTCTTTTTTTTCATTATTTACTATAATTCAAATATCAAGAGGAGAAAAGCTATCAATTCATTGAACCCAGCATCTTTCTTTTATATTAATATTGAGTCGTAACAATGCTAACATAAAAGGTAAAAATGTCATTTCATATTGTTTAAATAATGCTATAAGTAAAGTAATTCATATAATTATTACGGTTGGGATTAATGCTATTTCTCATCCAGCAATGGGAGCTAAAGAGTTAAAAATTCAGTAAGCTATTGCTCATCATATCATAATAATAACGAGCTGCTTAAGGCTGAGTCAAAGTACAATTGGATCTTCATTTTCTATTTGGACTGGAATTTTATATTGCATTTTTTGTATTCAAAAAATAAGTTTATTTTATTATATCACTTTTATTGTTTTTTTTCAAATAATTTATCCCAAATTTGATTTTCAAGATTTTGCATTATTTCATATTCATTTTC
>JAVHSE010000003.1:0-13682 GCA_036172015.1 Patescibacteria group bacterium
TCTTTTGACTTCACTCAAAAAAAATATAAAAGTTAATATAATTTAAAATATTACCTTTTTTTATGTCAAAACATCTCGTAATAGTTGAATCTCCTTCAAAATGAAAAACTATAGAAAAATTTTTATCATCTGATTATAAGGTAATAGCATCTATGTGACATATTAGAGATTTACCAGAAAAAAATCTTTGAATCGATATAGAAGGTTGATTTATTCCAGAATATCTTATCAATGAAGATAAACAAAAAACAGTTGATTCATTAAAAAAATTAGCAAAATGATGTCCGAATGTTTGGATAGCAACGGATGATGATAGAGAATGAGAAGCTATCTGATGGCATATTTGTCATGTTCTTGATTTAGACCCAACCAATGTAAAAAGAATTGTATTTCATGAAATAACCAAAGAAGCTATATTACACTCTTTAGATACTCCAAGAACGATGAATCTCAATCTTGTTGATGCTCAACAAGCAAGAAGACTCCTGGATAGACTTGTTTGATATAAAGTAAGTCCTATTTTATGGAAAAAAATTAGAAAATGACTCTCAGCTGGAAGAGTGCAAAGTGTGGCTGTAAAATTAGTGGTTGAAAAAGAAAGAGAAATAAAAAACTTTAAACCAGAGGAAACATGGAAAATAACAGCAGAACTTGAATATGCTCAAGTAAAATTTAAAACTCTCTTTACTAAAGTTGATGGAAAAAACAAAGCATTCAAATCTTTAGAAGATGTGAAAAAATTCTTACATATATTATTTGAAGAACTTCCAGAAATAAAAGAAAGTAAAAATAAAGCATGAAATACCGAATATAATATTTCAAAAGTAATTCATTTTAAACTCAATTCAGTTGATAAAAAAGATTCTAAAAGATCTCCACAAGCTCCTTTTACTACCTCCACATTACAACAAGAAGCATCAAGAAAGTTTGGTTTCTGAGTAAAACAAACGATGATGGTAGCTCAGAAACTCTATGAGTGAGTTGATTTATGAAATGGAGAAAGAACATGACTTATTACCTATATGAGAACTGATAGTGTAAATCTATCAGATAATGCTATATGACAAGCGAGTGACCTGATTACAAAAAACTTCTGAAAAAATTATTTAAAAGTAAGAAAATATAAAACAAAATCTGCCTGAGCTCAAGAAGCTCATGAAGCTATTAGACCAACTTATTTATCAAGTACACCAGAAAGTTTAGCATCAATTCTTGATCCACAAGCATTAAAACTCTATACTCTTATATGGAAAAGAACTCTCGCAAGTCAAATGGAAGATGCTATTGTAGAAGTAACAAAATTTAATTTTTCACCAGAACATAAAGCAAACCAAGAATGGATTACTTCTGGAGAAGTTATTAAATTTGATTGATTTATGAAATTATATGTAGAATCAAGTGATGATGAAGCAGAAGATGAAGAAAACTCAATTTTACCGAGTATCGCAATTGGAACACTCATTGCCTCAAAAAATATAAATGCAAATCAAATATTCTCTCGTCCTCCAGCTCGTTATACCGAAGCTTCTTTGGTAAAAAAATTGGAAGGTGAATGAATCGGAAGACCATCAACTTATGCTCCAACAATATCAACTATTATCGAGAGATGATATGTAGAAAAAATAGAAAAAAAATATTTATCTCCTAGTGATATAGCTTTTACGGTAAATGATTTTCTAGAACAATATTTTACAGAAATGATGAATTATAAATTCACTCGTAATGTAGAAGAAAAATTCGATGATATAGAAAATGGAAATGTAAAATTTCAAGAAATGCTCAAAGATTTTTGGGAAAATACTCTCAAAAAAGATATAGAAAATGCTGGAGAAAAAGCTGAAAAAATAATTGAAAAAGCATGAAAAGATTGTCCAAAATGTGGAAAAGAACTTATTTTTAGATATTCAAAAACTTGAAAATTTATAGGGTGTTCTTGATACCCAGAGTGTGATTATCTCGAACAACCAAAAGAAGAATCAGATAAGATGCAAGCTCTCAAAAATAAATATGAATGAAAACCTTGTCCAGATGGAATTGAAGGAACCGTAGTAGTAAAAACTGGAAGATTTGGTCCATTTCTCGCAAGTTCAAAATACCCAGAAGTAAAATGGATTGGAAAAATTAAATCTGATAAAGATGAGTTACTTGAACAAATTTTGCAAGAAAAATGAATGTTTATAGACGAAGAAACAGGTGAAGAATTAGTCGTAAAAAATTCAAAAAGATGACCATTTTTAGCAGCAAAAAAATATCCAGAAGTAAAAATAGCAAAAAATATTCCAAAAGCAATTTGGGAAGAATTAACTATCAGAATGGATAAATTGGCTGAAGAAAATAATGAATTCATATAACTTGCATTTTGTATTTTTTTTACTAAAATCCAGTTATTATTTATAATATTATTATTATTATTCTATGGGGCATTCATCTATTGCTGTATTAAAAGAATTTACTTACAAAATAAAAGATGTAAAAATCAAACCTCAAAAAATTTCCCTCCCAAATTATGCACCAAAAGTATTAAAAAATTCATTAAAATTAAGAGTCATTGATGTATGAGATGACGAATGAACTCTGTCTGAAATGTATAGTCTTCAATGATCAAATTATTCCTTAGAATCATATGGAATTGATTTTGTTGCGAGTCCAAAACATGCGGATGGGATTGTGGTTATTGGAGCTCTCACTCAAAATATGTTAGACCCATTATTAAGAACCTACCAAGTTATACCAGAACCAAAAGTAGTCATTGCTTTGTGAGATAAAGCTCTCTATGGAGATCCTCGATTTATTGGTTGTGTGTGAAAATTATCTCAATACCTCAAAGTAGATTTAGAAATTCCATGAAATCCTCCTTCAGCAGAAGATATATTTTCTTTTTTAGTTTCATTTGTAAAATGAAACTCATTATAATATTTTTATAAATATCATGATTGAATTTATTTTGTTTTTTTCTCTATTACTTCTTGTATTTACATGAACTATAAAAGTGAATATTGTATCATTAAAAATGATCAATTTACTTTTAATACTCTATTTTATACTCAATCTCTCGTTATGAATCTTCTGATTTCAAAACGATATCAATACCCATATATTTTGATATAATATTTTTCATATATCGACTTTAGAATCTTTTTTTCTGGTTATTTTTTGAATCGTATGAATATGAATTTCCCTCTATTCTCAATATTATTTTAGCTATTATCTTGAGCATAAAAAAAATCTCAATTTTTATTATATAATGATGATTACTTTTATTATCGCTATGCAGGCAGTAATAATAAGTAGTAATGCTTTGGTTTTTTTAGTAGTGTGGGAAATTATGACCATAAGTAGCTATTTTTTAGTAATTCATGATTATAAACAAAATCAATCCTTTGAATGAGGAAATTATTATCTTATCATTGCACATATAGGAATGTTTTTTATATTATTAAGTTTTATTCCATTTATCATTCAAAGTGGAAGTTTTGATTTTGTGTCATGGTCTCAGATTTGATTGAGTGAAAACTATAAAAATATAGTTTTTTATTGTGCTCTGATTTGATTTTGATGAAAAGCTGGAATTTGGCCTTTAGATATTTGGCTTCCAAAAGCTCATCCAATTGCTCCTTCCAATATATCAGCTTTTATGTCTGGTTTTATGGTGAAACTTCCTATTCTTATGATACTCAAATTTATCATCATATTTTTTGGATTTCAAGTCCATCTCAATTGGTGAATTACTTTACTTATTATCTGATCAATTTCTGCTTTTTTATGAATATTTTATGCACTCACTCAAAATCATATCAAAAGAATTCTTGCTTTTTCAACTATTGAAAATATAGGATTTATTATCACAACTTTATGAGTATTTATTATAGGACTCTCTTTACACAATACTGTTATTACTATCTTATGATTTACAGCTCTTTTGTATCATATCGTAAATCATGCTTTTTATAAAACTCTCCTCTTTATGATCGCATGAAGTATTATAGAAAGAACTGGAAATACGAATATATCTCATATGTGATGATATATTAAATTATTGCCATTTATCTGAATCATCAGTCTTTTTTGAATACTTACAATTGCATGAGTACCACCATTCGCTTCGTTTCATTCCGAAATCACATGAATGATGTGAATTATCTCAATTATTCATGATTCTTGAAATATCATTTTACAATTTAGTTGAGTATTTGCCATTATATTGATTTCTATGATGAGTATTTTTGCTTTTATCACTTTTACAAAATTATATACCATTGTATTTGTATGAAGACCGAGGGATATAAAATGAACAGTCAATACACAAAGAAATATATATGAAAATATGAGCTATATATTTTTTCTCTTTTTCATTGTAATCGTTTCTCTTTTTCCTGGAATATTTTCATATCTCGCTGAGTATATACTCTCTCATACATATAGAGATACTCCTTTTACTCTGTTTCAACTCAATGATTCAAATTTTATCCCTGCATATTTAATACTCATCTATATAGTTACTTTTTATATATGATATCGTATTTATAGATTATATTTATGAAATATAAAAAAAATAGATCCTTGGAATTGTTGATATCCAGATATTCCTCATAGATCACAATATAGTCCAAGATGATTAGTACAACCAATGAGACGATTATATGAATCTCTCTATATGCAGGTTACAAATCTGGAATATAATGAATTTTATAAACAAAAAAGAAACAAAATAAAATTTGTAAAAAGCAAAAAATATCTTTTAGAAATAGTTTATAACAAATGAATTGAGTGTATTGTATATATTTCTATGAAAATACGATCACTTCAAAATGGAATTTTACAATACTATATTTGATATCTCTTTTGATTACTTGTCATGATGTTGTGTATATTATATTTTTATATCTAAATATGTTTGAATTGTTTGTTTATTTTTTGTTGATTTTTCTTGCTTTAGGTTTGGTTCCTATTTTTGATAGTATATTAAAATCAGTAAAAGCATTTTTTAATGGAAGAAAAACTCTCAGAATATTTCAAACTTATTTTGATCTGATAAAACTCTTTCAAAAAGAGACTTCTCAAAGTCAATATACTTCTTTTTTTTCTTTTATTTGACCGGTGATTATGCTCGTTAATGTACTCGTATTTTTTTGTTTTATTCCTATTATTAATCCTTATTTTGATATCAATATCATATATTTATTTTATATTCTTTCTTTAGGGAATTTTTTTCTTATCCTGTATGCAATGGATAATGCAACTTATTTTGCTGGACTCTGAGTAGAAAGAGAAATGTTTGTACTCTCTATTGTAGAATCTGTACTCATACTTATGATAGTTCTCTTTGTGATGATTTGATGAACAAGCAATCTCTCATGATTACATAATGTTTTTGCTTCTGCAATTTATTCTCCATTTCAAGTGCTTTTTTATATTATACTAATCGGAGTGTTTTTTTATATCATACTCGCTGAAAATAAAAGATTTCCATTTGATAATCCTTCTACTCATCTCGAACTCACTATGATACACGAAGCTATGCTTTTAGAAACTCAATGAAAACAATTAGCTCTGTTAGAAATTATTGCAAAAATAAAAATGTTTGCTTTTTTGTCTTTATTTATTTTTCTCTTTTTCCCTTTTGATTTTTGAATCACCAATACAGTTATTTTATTTTGACTCTGGATTGCAAAAATGATAGGAATCATTATTTTTATTGGTTTTTGGGAAATGATTATTACTAAAATGAGACTCTTTAGATATCAAGAAATTTTTGTTACATTACTCGTAAGTCAAATACTATTGATATTTTTTTATATTCTTAAATAATCAAAATATGGAAATACTCGAAATATATTGTTTCCTCATCATTATGTCATGATTTTTATTGACTGTGAGTGGGAATTATTTAAATTTTATTAAAATATATATTTTTCAAACAGCTCTCATTTTTTGAATTTTTTATAGTATGTATATGTCAAAATTTGAAAGTGATCCTATGTTATTATTTGCTTTTATTTATGGAATTATTATTCGAGTGATCTGAGTTCCTTTTACGATTCATCATTTTCTCACAAAGCTTAATATGCCTTTTATAGAAAGAAAGTTACATATTCGTTGATTGTATGCTCTTTTAATTCAATTATTTATGGTATTTTTTGTCTATATGCTTTCAAAAAAAATTGGAGATTCTCATATAGTCCTCATATCAAGTATATTGATTGTATTTTTTGGACTGTTTACTTTTCTCAATCATAAAAAACTTATTGGAGATATTTTGGCTTTTCTCTTTATTGAAAATGGACTTTTTCTTTTATCTATGCTTATTATTGAAAAAATCAGTTTTTATGCAGAAATAAATATTATGGTAGATATTTTGATGAGTCTAGCAGTACTGGTTATGTCAATGATAAAAATTAGAAGTATCACTGGAAATATTGATGTCTGACAATTTGTTGAATTAAAAGAATAATCTCTCTAAAATCTAACTTTTACATCTATGTATTTTATATTTTCTATTTATATACTTCCTCTTATACTTGTTTTTGTCAGTATTGTATTTTCAAAAAATATGTGGAAAAAAATACTGATCTTTATCAGTATCGCCTATGCCCTACTTTCAATCTGAACAATGTATGCTTATTTTTGATGATTTCATTTTGAAAATAGTTTCATTGTGATTGATCAACTTAATCTGATTTTTGTAAATATTATAACGATATTATCAAGTATTATTGCTCTCTATTGATCATATTATTTTGATGAAGAAATCAAACATCATGTCATTTGAGAATCAAAAGCAAAACATTATCTCATTTTATCAAATCTGTTTATTTTTGCGATGATTTGATCAGCAACTCTCAAAAATATTATTATGATTTGGGTAGCTCTTGAAGCAACAACGATTTTTACGACTTCACTGATTAGTTTTTATGGAACAAAAACAAGTTGGGAAGCAGCATGGAAATACCTTATTATTTGTTGAATTGGACTGACTATATGACTTTTTTGAATTTTTATAATCATCTATGCTGGACTTGATAATGCTGATTATAATGCAATTAAATTATCATCTTCCATGAATCTTTGACTGGTAAAAATCGGTTTCATTTTTACTTTAATCTGAATTGGAACCAAAATCTGACTTTTTCCACTCAATACATGGCTTCCAGATGCACATGGTTCATGACCAACTCCAATCAGTGCCACTATGTCGAGTATTCTTCTTCCTCTTGCTATTCTTTATCTATATAAAATAAAAAATATCGTTGATATCATGCTTGGAGATCCTAGTTTCACTAATTTTTTATTTATATTCATGTGACTTCTCACTATTGTTACAGCTGGTTTCACTTTAATCAAGCAAAAACATTTAAAAAGAGCTCTGGCTTATTCAAGTAGTGAAAATATGTGAATAATAGTTTTTGCTTTATGACTTGGTCCAATAGGATTGAAACTGTGAATTCTCCATATTATTTGACATAGTTTTCTCAAAACTGCATCATTTATGTCTGCTGGAAATATTTTAATTAAAATGAAATCATGATTATTTGAAAATATAAATAATCTCTTCAAACGATTAAAAATCACTTCATTTTTACTCATCATCAGTTTAATATTACTCGTTGGAATACCTATTTCTCCATTATTTTTTACTGAAATACTCATCATTATCGAAGCATGTAAAACAAATATATTTTTCGCTCTTATCTTTATTTGATGATTATCTTTGGTTTTTTCTTGATTACTCATCAATTTTTGAAATATGTTTCTTGATCATGAACTTACTCAACCATCGGAAACCAAAAACATAGACGAAGATAATCATCTCTGAATCGTTCATTGGTCGATTATTATATCTATAATTTTTGCTCTTTGTTCGAATATGTTGTTTTTTATAAATAAAATTTTTTAATTCATTCCATATGTATACAAAAAAAGAATTTCAATCTCAAAGTGATTTATATAGTTATTTAAAATCAAATAATGATGTTTATTTTTTAGGTGAATTTTTAAGAGAAATTGATGAAAAAACTGATGAGCTTATTATTATTATACGAACCAATCATCTTATAGATTTGAATAATGTTCCACTCATTATGCATACAAAATCCAAAAGAAAAATACTCACTACTCATGTACAATCATGAGAAAAATTATTAAATTTTTGAGATATTTTTTATTGAGCTTATGTATTTCAAAATGAAATATATGATTTTTATGGAAAAGAAACTCTCTGATTTCAACATCATACCTCAAGATTGCATTTTTTTGCTGATAATTTTTTCCCATACCGACTTATCGGAAAACCAGATATACAAATAAAAAATAAATTTGTATTTCCAAATATAGAATGAGAATGACTCATTTGTGTTCCAGTTGGACCTGTTCATGCTGGAATTATTCCTCCATGACATTTTCGTTTTTTGGTTGATGGAGAAAATACTTGTGATTTAGAAATTCAGCTTGGTTGGAAAACTCGTTTAATAGATAGATATTTTATGAGTGAAACCAGTTTGAGTGCACTTATGGAAGCCAGTTGAGAAATAGTTTGAGATAGTGTTATTGCATATAGTTTAGGTTATGTAAAAAATATCGAAGATGCTACGAAGATAAAAATAAGCACTCTTTCTATGGCAACCAGAATAGTTATGCTTGAAATTGAGAGAATATACAATCATTTATGGACGATTTGAGCTTTATGAAATGATGTATGACAATCATATATACTCAATTGATTTCTTGCTATTCGTGAAAAAATATTGAATATAAATAAAGATATATTTTGACAGAGATCTATGAAATGAAATATCCAAATTTGAGGAAATCATATTGAACTCGATGAAAAAAGTATGTCAAAAATACAAACCAATCTTCATGAAATCCTGCCAAGAATTCAAAATCTTGTCAATATTATGAAATTTTCTTCTGGAATATATGATCGATTCAAAGATGCTGGAATTATTAGTAAAGAAATAGCACTGAAACATAATGCTCTTTGAATTGCAGCAAAAGCATCAATGATATCAATAGATGCCAGAATAACTGATCCATATTATATCAAATTATGAATTGAAAATATACATATTACTCTCTGAGAAAATTGAGATTGTTTTGATAGATTAATAGTGAGGGCAGAAGAAATATATACATCTATAGAAATTATCGATACCATTGCTTCACAATTTCAAAAAAAATCATTTACTCATCAAAAAACTGAAAAACAAAAATTATGAGAAAAAAATATTCAACTAACAGATGGTTATTTTGTATCAAATATAGAATGACATAGAGGAGAAATTTTGCAAATTATGCAAGTTGAAAAATGAAAAATCAATTATTATAAACACAAAGATCCATCATTTGTAAATTGGGCTTTACTGGAATACAGTGTCCTTGATAATATTATTGCTGATTTTCCTATTTGTAATAAAAGTTTTGATCTCAGTTATAGTTGATTTGATATGTAGATTTTTATTTTTGAAAGTTTTATTTCAAAAACATTTGAGAGTTTTTTATTTTTTGATATACTAAAAATCGTATTTTATTATTAACTTTTACTTATGGTGCAAGTTATTTCACAAAAGAAAACAAAACAAATTACCAGTACTCTTATACCAACTGTCATTGAAAAAGTACCTGGTGGAGAAAGAGCATATGATATTTATTCTCGTTTACTTGAAGATAGAATTATATTTTTATGAGAAGCTATTGATCCACATGTTGCCAATACAGTCGTTGCACAATTATTATTTTTAGAAAAACAAGATCCAAAAGCTCCTATTACTATTTATATAAATTCTCCTGGATGACATGTTACAGCTGGACTTGCTATATATGATGTGATGCAATATGTACAATGTGATATTATCACTGTTTGTATATGACTTGCGGCAAGTATGGGAAGTATTATTCTTGCCGGATGAACCAAATGAAAAAGATATAGTCTCCCAAATAGTGAAATCATGATTCATCAACCTCTGGGATGAGCAGAATGACAAGCTGTTGATATAAAAATACAAGCTGAAAATATTATGGAAACATGACAATTACTCTACTCAATTCTTGCAAAACATACCGGAAGAGATATTAAAGAAATTGAAAAAGATTGTGACAGAGATAATTATATGAGACCTGAGGCTGCTTTAAAATACTGACTTATTGATAAAATTATTAAAAATAAATAAAAAAATACTCTTGAAATATCAAGAGTATTTTTTTATTTATTTAATTCTAAAGAGTGTCATCCAACCAAAAGAAACATAATTTCTAAAAAAATTGAGGAGTTCTTCTTGAGAAGATAGTTTGTTTTGTTCTAAATATTGAGAAATCGGAAGAAGATAATTATAATCTTTTTCATTAATTTTTTTATTTTTAATCAAATCTAAAATGTAATTATAACACTCAAATTGTTTTACTCATCTATTTATAGTTTCTCATGAAGCAGTGTACCCTTCATAATTTACTCCAGCAAATCGCACATAAGTTACCATATCTTGTAGAGTTTTTTGTGATTTATTATAATTTTCAAGACCTATTTTTAAACAAGTACTATCCGTTTGAATGAGTTCTAATTTATCTGAAGTAAAAGTACGGAGTAATGTTTCATATCTTGCAGTTAAATCATGACGAGGATCTCTATCAATAGTAGCAGCATTGAGATCAACAAGAAAAAAATCAACTCCCATTTTTTTCATTCTTTCCACTCAAAGATCAACATTTGTTTCATCATAAAAATATTTTCCAAACTCCATAACCATACTATCATCAAGTAATCTTTTATGATTATCTGCAATAAAATATTTTAAGAAAGTTCCAATTCTATATATTCAAACTTGATTTTTATATTCAGGAGTCGGATAGAGGATATTTTTATATAATTCACTTCTCAAACGAATCACTTCTTGTTTCATTTGTAAAATTTCTAAATTTCCATTTTCATTTTTTGTATTTGCTAACTCTTTGAGAGCTCCGTTCAATCTGAGTAAATCAGTAATATTATTTTGAATCATAATATTTTTTAATTTTTCATTTTTGATTTGAGAAATAATATAGTTTACCAAATCTGCTTTTTTTTCTTTTTTGATATTTAATTCTGTGAGTGCATCATAATAGTCACTATGACTCTCAAATATTGATATATAATTATCGGTTTGATTGGATTTATAGCTTTCATATGCTGAAGTTTTTATATTACTAAATCCATGAGGAAGAGCTGAATTCAATATATAAATTCCTATAATAAAAAATACAACCATACTTCCAAAAAATTTAATGATTTGATTTTTTTCATCATCTCTATCTTCATATGAACTCATATAATAACTTCATACAGCAATCATAAGTATTAAATTATAATACATAGCTACTCCATACCAAACGATTCAAAAAGCTGATATAGTCCATAAAAATATATAACAAAGAGTAAAAACCAGATTGAGTTTAAAAATCATACAATGTTTTTCTCTATTTAGGCTATACATAATATAGAGAAATGGAATCAAGAAAAAAAGTGCGAGTATCAGATATCAAAATGGCAATTCAAATTTTGTAAAAAATTCTGTGAGTTTTATATTTATTCCAGTATGAAAGAAAAATCACAATGGAACTAAACTCATAGCAAAAAGTCATAATGATAATACTTCAAATTTAAAAGCAAGAAATAACACAATAACTGGAATAAGAGCAAGATAAATAAAAGTTATATCTGTAAATTCTCATCTTTGATTTGATTGCATAGTGAGATTATATGGAAGTTTAATATAATTATTAATTCATTTTTCATATCAAAAATATCTTCCCATATCTTCGTTGGTAGTCGTTCCAGATGCATTGATAGTTAATGAATTATCAGTTTTTTTATTGATACGATCAATCTCTGATTGAGTATATATTTTTGTATAATCAATAGGAAATGATTCCCCTTGTCCATTTAATAATCATCAAATGGTTACTTTTCCTTCTAGAGAAATAATATTTCTTATTCACCATGGAGAAAATCATATTCAAACTCATAAAATAAATAAAAGAGTTAAAATGATTAGATTTTTAAATGATTTGAGATTATATTTATTTATACTATAAGTGAGTAAAATGACTCAAATAAGAATAGAATAGATAAAAAATTTATTTCTAAAATCCATGTCATCTTTTGGATATACTACAAACATCATATCCCAGAGTCATGCTTTGGTAAAAATTCACATGTAAAATGAAAGATAAGCCAAAAATCAAGCCATTCAAAGTTTGGAATAAAAAATAATTCCGAGTATTCCAGAGATCAAAAGTAAACTCGTCATTTTTATTGAAAATGCAAATCAAGCAAGTATTCAAATAAGTAGTAAATAAATGAGATATGATTTATTTGAAAAAATATCATTTTCTCAAATATGAGTATATTTTGAAAAATAACTTAAAAATACATTTCATATTTTCTTTTGAGAATTGAGTTCAATTGTATGAGAATTTGAATTCGTTTCTTCAATAATTTCAAATCAATTTTGTTGTATTTTATCACTATATCCAAGATATTTGATAAATATATAAATCGTTAAATAAATAACAATTACAGAAACGAAAAATAATCCCATATCAAGTTTCATATCTTTTGCTTGTTGAAATACTACCATTGGCATACTCACAAAAATCACTCCAGCCAATAAAGGAATATTAAGAAAAGTTTTTAATTTTGATCTGAGTAAATCGGTAATGCTGAGTATAATAATCAAAACTGAGAGAATTCATCAAACATTATTCATAAAAAAACTTTGAGTTGCTGATCCAAACATATATCAAATTCCAGTAAATGTTTGCCAAGGAATCGTTCATAAAGGTAATATCTGCCCAGAAGCAGCCATTAAATTTGGAAAATTCATATAAGCTCATAAATCATCCCACCCAATTGGCATTGGTCTTAAAATACTAATAAAATTTACACTCAGTAAAAAAGTAATGACAATAAATAAAAATTCACTCGAAAGAAGATAGAGATTTATTTTTTCAAAAATACTCGATCACTCATTTAAATTATGATTTTCAATTTCAATTTTATAAACATATAGAGAAATAATGAGTGATAAAAATTCTTTATAAGAGATCGCTATGAAAAAAATAAGAATTCCAAAAACTGAATATAAATTATAAAATCCTGCAAATCAAAACAAAGTTAAAAATGTAGTAAAAGCAAAAAATCATATTCATAATGAAAATAAAAATTGAAAAATAGAAGTTTCATTTTGAAATCATGAAATTTTACTCAGTACAAATTTTCAAAATGATATACTTCCTAAAACTATAATTATCGGAATAAAAAGAAATGAAATTATTTTGAAAAATAAAGTCAATCCTAAAGCTCCTGGATTTCCATTAAAAGTAAAAAATAAAATACAGAGAGTAAATAAATGGAGTAAAAAATAAGAAAATAATTTGAGTGGGGTAAAAATAACTTTTTTTTCTGCAGAAATATAGCTGATAGCTTTATATATTGAATAAAAAACAATCATTACAAGTATATATGAAGTGTAGCCATCAAAGTTTTCTTTATGAAAAGCAAAATTTCCATTATAATAAGTAAAAATTACTATGAGTGAAAAACATAATAAATAAGCTAATTTTAATAAATATCAAACCATAAAAAAACTATAAAATAATAAAAGTATTTCTTTTTTCATTTTATAGTTTTTTTGTATTTGTAAAGAGAAAAT
>JAVHSE010000003.1:13782-19299 GCA_036172015.1 Patescibacteria group bacterium
ATAAAAGTATTTCTTTTTTCATTTTATAGTTTTTTTGTATTTGTAAAGAGAAAATTATATCTTCTGTACTGGAGCAATTTTTATATTCATTTTTTTCACTCCACTCACTCAAAACTTAATTTCTGCAATATCTTGTGACAGAGAAATAATATTTCAAAAGCCAAATTTTGGATGACTGACTCTATCTCCTATATTGAAATCAGAGACATCATTTTCAATAATAGTTTTTTTGATTCTAAAAACTGGCTCTGAATGTTCTATTATACCATAATTTGATGTAAAAATATTTCATGAAATATCTCAACTAAAAGTATAATTTTCTCTATACTCAGTGTTAATTTCTTTGATAAATCTTGATTCTGGATTATTTACATATTTTCAAAACTGAAATCTTTCGATTGCTTTAGAAATATAGAGCTCTTTTTTTGCCCTTGTCATCGCAACATACATGAGTCTTCTTTCTTCTTCTAATTGTGAGGGCTCAGAGAAAGTTCTCAAACTTGGAAATAATCCATCTTCAAGTCCAGTAATAAAAACTCTATTATACTCGAGTCATTTTGAAGTATGAATCGTCATCAGTGTCACAAAATTATTTCCACTCGCATCTTTACTATCCATATCAGTAATAAGAGCTACTTCTTCTAAAAATTGTGCTAAACTTTCTCTTGGATCCATTCCATTATAAGTAGATGCAACATTTTTTAGTTCTCTTAAATTATCAATTCTCGCTTCGTATTCTTCTTTGGTCGCATCATCTTTCAAATAATCTTCGTATCTAATTTTTGCAATAATATAATCAAGTAAATCAGCAACGACAAGAATTTTTGATTTTTCCATTAAATCAAGAAGTATCTCATAAAAACCAAAAACCGATTTTTTCGCACCAGAATTGAGATCATCTACTTCAGTTATATTTTCAAATATTTGCAAATAACTTACTCAAAAATTATTTCTATATTCATCCATTTTTTGGAGAGAAGTCGATCATATTTTACGACTGGGGGTATTTATTATTCTTTTTATTCCAACCACATCATTTGGATTATGAATCACTCTTAAATATGATAACATATCTTTTACTTCCATTCTATCATAAAACTTCAATCATCAAATAACTTTATATGGGATAGCTTCGATCATCAGAGCTTCTTCTAAAGCTCTTGATTGTGAATTCGTACGATACAAAATTAAATTATCAGAATAATGTCATTCTTTTGTTTTTTCGCTAATAATTTTTGCAATAGTTTTACTTTCAATTCTATCCGTTGGAGCATCAATATATATAATCTTTTCCCCCGTTTCATTTTCAGTAAAAAGAGTTTTATCAAGGGATGATTTATTATTTTTTACGACTTCATTGGCTGCGTTAATGATGTGTTTTGTGGAACGATAATTTTGTTCGAGTTTGATAACGACTGCTTCTGGATAATCTTTTTTAAAGTTGATGATATTTTTCATATCAGCTCATCTCCAGCTATAAATACTTTGCCAATCATCTCCAACTACAGCAAGATTTCTGTATTTTGAAGCGAGGAGTTTCACTATTTCATATTGAGGAGCATTCGTATCTTGATATTCATCAACCATTAAATATTTATATTTTTCTTGATAATATTCAAGATTTTCAGGAATTTTTAAAATATCTAAAGTTTTTACTAAAATATCATCAAAATCAAGAGCATTATTTTCATTGAGTTTTTTTGCATAAATAGTGTAGACTTGATTTACTATTTCTTTTATATGACTATCTATAAATTGATAATATCTTTCAGCTGTAATGAGTGCATTTTTTGCATTCGAGATAAAACTCGCTATTACGCGAGGTGGGTATTTTTTTTCATCTAATTTTAAATCTTCTTTTATAATTCCTTTTATAACTGACATTTTATCAGTTTCATCATAAATAACGAAATCTTTTGTCATTCCAATGGTTTCAATTCTTTCTTTTAATAGAAATACTCCAATCGAGTGAAAAGTTCAAATGAGTGGAAGATTTCTATTTTTATAAGGACTTACTTGATATTCAACTCAAAGTACTTTTGAAACTCTGTGTTTCATCTCTTTTGCTGCTTTATTGGTAAATGTAACTGCCAAAATACTCGCTGGAGGAATGCCAACATTTTTAATCATATGTTCTATTCTTGCTGTCAAAGTAGCTGTTTTTCAACTTCCTGCTCCAGCAAGTATGAGAAGTGGTCAATTTATGGTATTTTTTGCTTTTTCTTGTTCTGGATTGAGGTTCATTTTTTATCATTAAAAATTATATAGTATAAGAATATTTATTTTTTAGAAAATGTGAAATGATTTTTTTGTTAAAGTTTGATTTTTAATTTTTCAAGAGTTTCATCATCTTTTAAAAAATGTGTTCTTTTTAGCATAAGTAAGCAGAATTATTTTTAATTTAATAAGTGGATTTTACTGAAAAAAAGAGAAAAGTAAATTATTTTTTACTTTTCTCTTTTTTGAGTTTACTTAAACAATTTCTGTCAATATATTCTCAATCTTCATTAATTTTAAATGATCATTGTAATCATCTAATATAAGACTCTTTTTTTCATTTATTTTTTAAAAATACTTCTCCAACAGTACTTTCTTTAACTTCTAAAACTAAAACTTTTTTTCACTCAACTAGTACAATATTTTTTGATTTTTCTTTTATTAAATGAAAATACTTTTCTCAAATATATTCTTTAAAATAATTATCAAATTTATTTTTATATTTATCATTATCGATATAATTTTTATCTTCTTCAATTCAAATAATTTTTCAATCATTATCAACTCAAATTAAAACAGTTCATCATTTTGTATTAAAAAATCCAACCATTGTTTTTAAAATAGCTTGAGTAATATTATATCAAGTTTTATCTTTTTTATTATCTCATAAACATTTTTTAAATTCTAATACTTGACTTTCTCACTCTAAGATTTGATTTTTAATTTTATTTGCTTCTGTTGTCTGTTTTAATTGAGATTCTAACTTTATCATATTTTTTGTAATTTCTTTTAAGTTAGGACTTATTGATAATTCATTTTTTGTTAAATTTATTAAATTTTTTAACTCTTCAAACTTTTCATAACTTGAAATAATTTCTTTTTGTTTTTCTAAATCTTTTTGCTTTTCTAATGGTAAATATATTTCAAAGTTTAAAATATCATTTATTTTAAATCATGGAATATATGAAAAAGAAGAAAAACTTTCTTTTATTAGTTTTCATAGTTGAGATTTAAAAAATATTTCTATATATTTAGATAATGCTTTTTCTTTATTAAAAGTTATTTGAATATAATAGTTTTCTTTATTTTCTACATCAGAAAGATTAAAAGTAATTGTTTTATCTTTATGAATTGGAAAAAATAATGAATTTTCTGGGGAATTGATTTTTATTCATTTTTTCAAACGAATAATTTCTCAAATTTCTCATAATTTATAGCAATTAAAATTTTTATATGTTGTATCAAGTATTTTTATAGATTGTTTAATTTTATAATTTGGAAAATTTAAAAAATCCTCTTTTTTTACAAAAAATCAAAATGATAAATTTTCACCCACATAACTTTTATTATAGTAATTATCTAATATGATTTTAAAATCAGTATTTTCAGTTGGTTCACAAATAAAAACTTTTTCCTTTTTTTCTTGAGAAACTAATATAAAAATAGGTTTAAATCAACTATCTATTTCTAAAATATTTGAGCTATTTAAAACAGCATTAATATAAAATCATTTTTTATTTAACTCATAAATAAATTTTTTTCATTCTTGAGAAGTAAAAATATTAGGTAAAACTAAAAATAATCAAACTCAATTTTTATCAATATTTTTTAATAATTCTAAAATATAAATATATGAAATTTCTCTAAAATTTAAATCGTTATCTCATTTATTAAAAAGACTTATTCAAAATGGAAAAAATCAAATAACAAAATTAAAAAAAGTTTTTTCATTTTTTATTTCTAAATAAACATCTTTTTGTAAATTAGGTCAATTATAATATATTTTTCTACTAAATTTTTCTCTTATTCAAGCTAATAAATTTCACTCAAATAATTCTATTGAAAATGAATTTTTATCATCTAAAAATAAAATTATAAAATTTTGTAAATTAGTATTATTTTTCATAATTTATGGTATGAATATTAATAGATTGTTAATTTTTAAAACATCTTACAGACATAGCACAAGCATATTTATGCGTATATACACTTGAATAACTTAAAGAAAAAGATAAACTATAAGTCCAATAGTCAGCTAAATAGTCACCTTCTATTGGTCTAGAAGATGACCAATAATGACCCCATTCTCAATAAGATATTAATTGGAAGAAACATTTAGATAAAACATGATCAATACCATTCGCATGATCTCTGTCATAAGGGCTATTAGATCCTAATAAAGGCAAATTAAGTCAACCTCATTTGATAATCTGTTTCCATTCATTTTTAGTAGGCATTCTTTTACCTAAATATTGAGTTTCGGCAATTGCTCATGGGAAATTATAATACCAATTTTCGTAATATTCCCATGCTTGAGGAATTTTTTCAGAATTCGTTTTTGGATTAATTTCTACATTTGGATTTTTAGGTCTTCATAAGTTTACATCTTCTAAATCATTCATAGTTTTATTTCAACTATCAGATAAAAAATCAAAAAATCACATATTTATTAAAAATTAAGAAATAAAATTATTTTGATATAGTTTTATATCAATAGCATATTCATACTGGATAGTCTCAATCAGCATAACTTATATCTTCTCAGCTATCACGAATTATTCAATCTTCACTACAAACTAAATCCATTCAGTTTGACATATATATTCAACCAAATAATACTTTTATTTCTTTTCAAATTGCTTTTTTATATACATATTCACATTCACTTTTTCTTGCAACTATTTCACAATCATAGTTTTCTCATAACTGACTTTTTAATTCTTTGATACCAGAATATATATCTTCTATTTTTTTAGAAGTATTATATACTTGGTTGCTATTATCGTTAGTTTTATTACATGACACTAACAATATTGCCATAAAAATTATTAGTCAACTAATTTTAATATTTAATAGATTCATATATTTTAAAATTAAAAATTAAATTTATTTATTATCTTCTAAAAACTTTTTTCCTTAAAATTATAAAATTAATTTTAGATGAAAATATTTTTGAAAATGAATATTGAAAAAAGAATAAATTCATTGAATTATTATAATATAAATTATTTTATTAATTATCAAAATTTTCAAAATAAGTGTATTATATTTTCCCTCAATCATAATAAATAAAATTTTTATCTTTAAAATAATGACTTTCATCAAATTTTTCAAAACTTCCAGGGTCAACTCATTCTAATTTTTTTCAATCATAATAAACAAAATTTTTATCTTTATAATACTTTTCATCAAATTTTTCAAAACTTCTAGGATCAGCTCATTCTAATTTTTTTCAATCATAATACACAAAATTTTTATCTTTATAATAATCTCCATAAATATTTTCAAAAGTTTCAGAAT
>JAVHSE010000003.1:19399-23630 GCA_036172015.1 Patescibacteria group bacterium
AAAATTTTTATCTTTATAATAATCTCCATAAATATTTTCAAAAGTTTCAGAATCAACTCAATCCACCTTTTTTCAATTATAATAAATAAAATTTTTATCTTTATAATAAATAAAATTTTTATCTTTATAATAAATGTCATATTTATCATAATCAATTTTTTTAAAAGTTTCAGAATCAGCTCAATCCACTTTTTTTCAATCATAATAAACAAAATTTTTATCTTTATAATAAATATCATCTTTATTATAATATCCATAAATATATTCAAAAGTTTCAGAATCAGCTCAATCTACTTTTTTTCAATCATAATAAACAAAATTTTTATCTTTATAATAATCTCCATAAATATTTTCAAAAGTTTCAGAATCACCTCCTTCAACCTTTTTTCAATCATAATACACAAAATTTATATTTTTAAAATATTCATCATACTTATTATCATCATCATCATAATCATCATCATAATCCTTATTATGATAATTATATATTTTGTGAAAATTTTTAGAATCAGCTCCTTCAACCTTTTTTCAATCATAATAAACAAAATTTTTATCTTTATGATAATTTTTATCAATTTTTTCAAAAGTTTCATAATCTGCTCAATCTATCTTTCTTCACCACTTTACATCAAAGGTGTAATTTTTATCTTTATAAGAATTATTACCAATTTTCTCAAAACTTCTAGGATCAGCTCACTCTAATTTCCATCAATATAAATTGTAAACAAAATTCTTATCTTTATAATAATTTTCATCAAATATTTCAAAAGTTTCAGGATCAGATCACTTTAATATCCGTCAAGATAAATCATACACAAAATTTTTATCTTTATAATACTTTTCATTAAATATTTCAAAAGTGTCTGCATCAATCCATTCTAATTTTTTTCAATAATAATACACAAAATTTTTATCTTTATAATACTTTTCATCAATTTTTTTAAAAGTTTCAGGATTAGCTCATTCTAATATCAATCAATTAAATTTATAAACAAATTTTTTATCTTTAAAATAATTTTCATCAATTTCTTCAATATTTTCTAAATCAACTCATTTTATTTTCTCGCTATAATTATAAACAAAATTTTTATCTTTATAATAATAATTACCAATTCTTTTAAAAGTCCCAGGGTCAGCTCATTCTAATATCAATATTTTATTATATTCTCAAAATCTATAAACAAAATTTTTATCTTTAAAATAATGACTTTCATCAAATTTTTCAAAACTTCCAGGGTCAACTCATTCTAATTTTTTTCAATCATAATACACAAAATTTTTATCTTTATAATACTTTTCATCAAATTTTTCAAAACTTCCAGGGTCAACTCATTCTAATTTTTTTCAATCATAATACACAAAATTTTTATCTTTATAATACTTTTCATCAATTTTTTCAAAACTTCTAGGATCAGCTCACTCTAATATTAATTTATTATATTCATAGGTGGAAAATTTATAAACAAAATTTTTATCTTTAAAATAATTTTCATCAAATCTTTCAAAAGATTCTCAATCTATTCAAATATTTTTTTAGATCAATAATATAAGTTATTTTTAATACGAATATATTCTCAATTTCAATAAACATATATATCTTTAATAGTTAAATCTTTAAATTTATACAAAGATATACTTTCTACAAAGTATCATCCATCTATAAAAGATCCCGAATCATTATTATAATCTTTAAATATATAATCTCAATCAAATTCTAAGAAATCATTCTCACTAGTATAATTCGTTTTACTAATAGAAGATTGATTTACATAACTATCATAATCATATCAGTCATAAGCAGGATGATACAATCAATTATTTTCAGGACCATCTCACCATTCACTTTTTCTTTCTAAACTGTTTATATAATCATCGTGTTCATTTCAATGTTCTTCATATCAATTTTTCATATAATAATAAATATTTTTCCCGTCATCATATAATCCTTGTCAAATCGGTTTTAATTGTTCCATTAATATTTCATAATTATTAATAGTTCCATGTCAAAATTCATCTCTAACTTCCTCAAACCTTTTTCTTAACATTTCCTCATCATTTTTAATTTGATATCCGTTTACAAAATGACACTCATGATGACATCTTTCACAAATACTCACAATATCCTCTTCTTTTTCACTTCATCTTCTTTCATAAGAGAGATGATGAACGATAGTTGCTGGTTCTCAACAACATTCACATTCAGGGTGTTCACTTAATTTCACTTGTTTTATTGCTTTCCAAGCATATGAATTCAAATATTCTTTATAATTATTTTCCATATTTAAAATTTGTAAATATATATACTTCAATTATAGTCTATTTTCCTAAAATTCAAAAAATGTTTTAAAATAATTTTCACATTTTTTATTATTTTATATAATAAAGACCAATTTTAAAGAATAATCAAAAAAGATGATAATATATTTAGATGAATCAAAAAAATTATGAGAATGAGAAATAGTTTTTGGAGGTTTTATAACAAAACATAATACAAACTATATAAATAAATATGTTTTAAAAAAGAAAATAGAGTATTGATTTAAAAATATAGATTTAGAGCTAAAATGAGCCGAAGACAGTTGAAATATTTTTTATGAAAAAATGATAAAAGATAAAAATTTTCATATTATCTCAAATAATATACTTTGAATAACTATAAAATGATATTATAAAGATGATAAAAATTGATATATAAATATATTTCTCTCATGATTTCAAAAATATATAATGCTTTAATAAATTATAACAAAGATATTACCATTATAGCTGATAATGTAAGACTTGGAAAAAATATTAGAAAAGTAGAATTAGAAATAGAACAAGCATTGAATAAAAACTTTCCTCTTCAAAATAAACATAAATTTAATTTTGCAAATTCTAAATCTTTTGGATGACTTCAAATAGCAGATATTATTTCTTATGAACTCAGACAAGTGAATATAAATAAAATGAAAGATTTTGATGAGTTTATATCAAATAATACATTTAATATAAATTTAAGAGAAATAATTGAAATTTAAACAAAAAAAAGAGTTTAGAAGGCTTGTACTTCATAGAATATGACCGTATTGTCTATACTCTCCACACAACTTACTAAACTTTTGTAACTACATTATATACTATTTTTCTTAAAATCAAAATTTTTTTATTTAAAAATTAAATATTTTAGAATTTATAAATAAAAGTTTTTGTTTCCGCATAATCCCACTTTAAAAGAGAGTCATATTCTTCAATTTCTGATTTTGCTCTCTGTTTATTTTTGCAAATTTTTTAAAAATAATTATATTTTATTTGTATTTTAAATTAAATAATATGAATAAAGAATTAGAAAAAGAGGCTTTTAATTGGGCAAAAGAAAATAGAAAAAGAATTGTAAAAGAAATTTTGTTAAAATATGATAATGAGTATTTTAAATCAAAACAAATAATTTTTTTATCTGGTTCACCATGAGCTTGAAAAACAGAAGTTATAAACTGAATGATGGAAGAATGATTTAGTAAATTCTTTTTTCATGTTGATTTAGATGAAATAAGAAAAATTATTCCATGATATAGATGAGATGAATCCGATAGTTTTCATAAATGAGTTATTAAAATAATGGAATTGCTTTTAGATGAGATTTTTAGAAAGTGAATAAGTATAATACTTGATTGAACTTTTGGAAGTAAAAAAGTATCACAAAAAAATATTGATAAAGCTATATCAAAAGGGTATGATATTAAAATTTATTATATAAAATTTGACCCTATATTAACCCGGAAATTCACATTATGAACTAAAATAGCATAACTTTTTCAAAAAACAGACCTTAGAATAAGCTTATTTGTGAGCTAATTCAAGGTTTTATAGTTACTTTTCAGAAATAGAACTTCATTTTTCTAATAAATTGCATATAGTATGCTAAGAAATTAGTAATAGAATTTCTATTAAATTTTAAAGTTTTTTCTTTTAAAAAAGACTTTATTTTTTACATATCTTCTAGTATGGTTCTAAAAAATTTCTTTTCTGGTTTTTTCATTCAAAAACTGACTGACTTGACAGTATTTACTATTATATGTTTCAGTATATCTATTTTCATAATAATAAGAGTTAATATATAATACACTCTCATTATATCCTCCTTGGCTTTGTCAAGTTTTTTTGGCTCTTTTTATGAAAATTTTAATGCTATTTTAGTTAAATAAATGAAATAGTTTAACTTGTTCAGATACAACACTTTGAGCTGATACTA
>JAVHSE010000004.1:0-5823 GCA_036172015.1 Patescibacteria group bacterium
CAAAAGTTTTAATTTAAACTATTTCGTTTACTCGGGATCTTATATCTTCAATTTGATTATCCGTTCCATGTGATTCTAAAATTCCGGCTAAATCTTGATCTAAATCCAACGAATCAATATAAGAATTCATTCTTGCATTTTGTATATTTGTCATAATTATAAATTAATATATAAAATTACTAACGGCCATTAGTTGAAAGAATTGTAGTACAATTTTAAAGACAAATCAAGTTAAAATTTGAAAAAAATAAAAAAACTCTTACAGTGTCTATTGTTAATAGATTAAATAAATAATTATGAAAAAAATACTGATCATCGAAGATAATTTTGGAATATCAAATTCTCTCAAAATTTATTTAGAAAATTCTGATTTTGAAGTAGATGTAGAAAATTCTTGAGAATATGCCACTCAAATAATTTTAGAAAAAAAATATGATGCTATTATTTTGGATATCAATTTACCCGTAAAAGATGGAATTACTATCTGTAAAGAAGTCCGTCTCAAATCAGAGGTACCAATAGTTATGCTTACAGCACGAGATTCTGAACTCGATAAAATAATTGGACTCGAAATTGGAGCTGATGATTATATTTCAAAACCATTTTCCCCCAGAGAATTACTCGCAAGAATGAATACTATTCTCAGAAGAACTAAAATAATAGCTCATACAAAAAACACACTCAAAATTAAAGATATTGAAATAGATATTGAAAAAATTACAGTAACAAAAGCAGGAAAAGAAATTGCTTTCACAAAAAATGAATTCGAAATATTTAAAAAAATAGTAGCTGAACACTGAAAAATGGTCGAAAGAAATACTCTTATGAAAGATATTATTGGATATGATAATTATGCTTTTGATAGAACTATTGATACTCATATAAAAAATATTAGAAAAAAATTAGATGATAAAGATATTATTCTCACTATCAGGTGAAAATGATATAGATTACATATTTAAATTTTAAATTATGACTCTTTCTAGAAAAATTATTTTCTCTCTTTTATGAAGTATAGTTTTTATTACGAGTATAAATATATTTTCATTTTATGTATTTTATTCCTATTATTTTAAAATATATTTAGCTGAAAAAATTCAAACAAAACAAGAAATTACTATTGATTATGTGAATAAAATAATTGAAAAACAAACTCTCGAAGAAGTCGATAGTATTTTTAATGATATAGAATTAAGCTTTTTTGAATTACTCGACAAAAATAAGTGAAAAATAAAACTGGATAACAAAGAAAATATCGATATAGTCGTAAATTATTTATCAAAAGCCTGAGTAAATTTAAAATATTTAGAAGATGTTATTCCTAAAAATTATCTAGAAAAAATTATCGAAAATATCAAAAATAAACAAACTCCTGAATATAATTTTTTTCATAAACTCATTAACTCAATTTTAATAACCAATTTTATATCTATACTTTTTTTAATTTTTGTATTACTTATCTTTACGAGAAAAATTATTTTTCCAATTAGACAAACCACTCAAAAAATAAAAGATTTAAAAATTGGAAAAGATTTTAGAATTATTAACTATAATAAAAAAGATGAAATTTGACTCCTGGTGAATGCTATTAATGGATTAAATTTAAAACTTAATATTTGAGAAAATATTAGAAATAAACTTCTTGCTGATATTTCTCATGAATTAAAAACACCAATAACAGCTATACAATGCTATGTAGAATGAATTAAAGATGGAGTCATCAAACTCGATGATACCATTCTCAATTCTATTATTAACGAAATGCAAAGACTTATTAAACTCGTTAACAAAATAATGGAATTTGAAAAATACGAAAACCAAGAAATAACTCTCAATATTCAATCAGAAGATGTGAGATTTATCACCGAACAAGTCATTAAACAATTTAAACAAAAATTAAAAAATACCAACCAAAAAATTATTACTTCTGGTCTTGATAAAAAAATATTAACTGATAAAGATAGTTTTATACAAATTATACAAAATATTATTTCGAATTTTATAAAATATGCCGGAAATAAAACTATTCTCAAAATCGATTTTTGACTGAATTTTATCAAGTTTAGTGATAATGGAAAATGAATTTCAAAATGAGAAATCCCCTATATAAAAGAAAAATTTTATCAATGAAAACAAGAAAAAACTGGAGATATTGATGATAGATGAATTTGAATATGATTTAGTATCATTGATAAAATCATACAAGCACTCAATTGGGAAATGGAGATCTCATCTGAAGAGTGAAAATGACTGGAAATAAAAATACTCACCAAAACTTCACATTAAAAACTTTTATTTTATATATTTTTTATATAATCAACATATATATTGTATTCTTTGCTTATTTTTATGAAAAATTTATTTTTAATTCTTATAATTTCATTTTTATTTTCTCCATATTCTTATGGAAAAGAAAGTGATTTTTTTTCGAGTTGATTAACTATAAAAGAACTCAATCAAAATATAGAAAAATTAAAAGAAAATAAAGTCGAATTTCAAGAAAAAAACAAAGAATTATCAAAAGAATATGGGGAACTTATATCTTTTATCAGAACAAATTTAAATTCAGATGAAGTAAGTGAAATTAAACAAAAAGTTGAAATTTTTATGCATGAAAGAGTCATATTAGAAAAAACATTAAAAGATATTATAAATAATCTCAATGATACTTCAAAAGCAAAAAAAGATATTATTTTACACAGAGCGAATTTTTATAAATATATTGCAAAATATGTTCAAAAAGAGAAAAGAGAAGATTTTATAGCCCATATAAAATTTCAAGTTCAATCAGAAAAAGAATCAAAAGATTTGATTGATGAAATACTCACGAGTGAAAATATACTTGATCAAAAAGTAATCTATATAAAAGAAAAAATAGAAACTCACAAAGAAGATCTGCAAGGAAAAATAGAACTAAAAATTATTTCAAAAATAAAAGAAAGACTCAGTAATATTGATAGTAATAAAAAATATGAGGGTATAAATCAAGAAATAAAAAATAAAGTTTATCGTGATTTTATCAAGCAAATTCAAAAAAAATCAGATGAAATAAAAAACACTCATTTAAGTGAGAATTATAAACAAATGAAACAAAATATTTTTGAAAATATGATAAAAGAAATTACTACTAAAATAAAAGACCAAAAGTAATTTTTGGTCTTTTATTTTAATTAACTCCACTCACTTTTAATTTCGTTAAAATCGTTGGAGTTCCATCACTCACTGGCATCGACTGTCATTTTCCACATGTTCCTCCATCAAAAAAATCAAGATCATTACAAATTCCATATATTTCATTCAACATTTCTGGTCCATTTCCACTCAAAGTCGCTCCAAAAACATTTTTTGTGAGTTTTCCATTTTCAATAAGAAATCCATTTTGAACTTTAAAAACAAAATCTCAAGTTGTGGTATTGACTTGACCTCACCCCATACGACTTACATACAAACCGTGTTGCACTTTTGCTATAAGATCTTCTTTTTTATCATTTCCTGGCATCAAGTAGGTATTCCCCATTCTTACTAAACTTTTATGCTTATAGGTTTCTTTTCTTCCATGTCCAGTTGATAGTACTCCAAATTTTTTGGCTGTTTTGGTATTATGAAGATATGATTTTAACACTCAATTTTCGATAAGAACGGTACTTGCCGAAGGATTTCCTTCATGATCAAAATTATAAAATCATCTTTCTCAAACAGTGGTTGGATTATCAATAATATTGACACTCTGATGAGCAACTTTTTGACCAATTTTATCTTTATATGCTGAAGAATTTTGTAAATCAGCCTCAAGTCCATGTCAAACAGCTTCATGAATAATCGTTCCTCCAGCTTCATTTCCTATAATGACATCAATTTTTCCGTTCGGAGATGGGACTCAATCCAGTTGTTTTTCTAATACATGAATTGATTTGAGGAGAGTATTTTTTATATTTTCTCTGTTTATTTCATCCATAATATCCGTTCCCACTATTTTTTCATAGATTTCTTCTCTTTTTCCATTTTTTTCTCCAATAAGTTTCACAAAATAAGTATTATAAAAATTTGTATCTTTTGAAAAATTTCATTCACTATTCCCTACTATAAAAGATTTATTTGATAAAATAAGAGAAATTTCACTCGATGTAATGATTGAATTTGTTTGTATATATGTTTGAAATAATTCTAAAGTTGCTGTAATAATATCATCAATCTCAAAAGAAATATCTTCAATATTTTCAAGCTCTAAAAAATCTTTTCCTTGTAAAATAATTTCGTTTTTCGTCTTTGGAAGTGAAAATTCTTTTTGAAATGATGATATCTTTTCTCAAATATTTTCCATATCAGTAAACACCTTAAAATATTCATTTTCACCAGTTCTAGAAAGAATACTCATTCACTCTAAACTCGAAAAACTCGGAGTTCTAAACTCTCCATTAAGACAAATAAATCGAAAACTTTTTGATTTTTCAAAAAATATTTCACGAAATTCTCCATCAAAAGTATTGAGATATTGTTGTAATTCTTCTTTGTTAATTTTCATATTTTTATAATTATTAAATAATTTTTTGATTTTTAAAACTCATACTCGGAACTTTAAAATTTCCATCTTCTTTAAAATCATTTCAGAGAGCTTTTATATTTGAAAAAAGATGAATAATATCTCCACTCAGAGAAATATTTTTGATGTACTCTTTTTTTTCTCCATTTTCTAAAATATATCATTCTCCATTCAAACTAAATTTACCAGTACTCGCATCAACCGTATGAAAAGCCATCAAATTCGTAAAGAGTATTTTACTTTCTACTCAATAATTTATATCAGTTTCTCCAATTATTTCTATATTTGATATCGTTGAATTTCCAAGTTTTTCAATTCATTCTTTGAGAGCATTTTTATAATCATAAAATTTTGAAACAAAAATTCATTTCTCAAACAAAACTGTTTTTTTAGCTGTTACTCATTCTTTATCAAATAACAGAGTTCCAGTATAGTTTGTGAGTTCTGGATTATTGACGAGAGTAAAATTATTTCCAAATATTTGATCTCAGAGTTTATTTTTTGAAAACAAACTCACTCATTCTCTGATACTTTCGGCTCAAAGATTTCATAAAATCAAATCAAGAAAATCTATGACTACTTCTCTATCAAGACTAATATTATATATTCACGATGGAATTTTTGCTTTTGAATCAGATATTTTAAATACTAATTCGTTTTCAAGTTTTTCGATATCTTTGATTTCAATATTCGGTTTCTTTTTGAGAGAAGCATATTTATAATGAGTTTCTCTTTTTTCTCCATTTTCACCAAAAATTTCCATATAATAAAAAGCTCCATTATCTTTTTGAGTTTTTATAGATCCCAGTGAATTGATATAATAATGAGTGGTTTGGCTGACTCAGAGAGAAAATCATTCTATAGAAATATTATTTTTAAAATGATAGTTTTTAAATATATCAAATTGTGTCTCTAAATCAGCAAAACTAACTCCTTCGAGTTCAGGATTTGAAAAATCTTTTTCACAACTATCAGTAATGACTGGTAAGACTATATCTTCATCATATTGACCGAAATCAATAATTTTTATCATATCTTTGAGAGATGATTCTATTTTTTCTAAACTATATCCATCGATATCAAAAGTTGATTTTTTATGTTTTTTAATAATCGTAACCGAAGTATGTATATTTTCACTACTATCGAGACTTATTTCATCATGAAGTGGTGAATATTCTAGATCTTTTGACCCAGAAATATGAATATTAAGAAATCAATCTACTTCATATTTTTGAAAAAGATGTATTATTTTTTGACTATCATTTTTTATCATTTTATATTTT
>JAVHSE010000005.1:0-1195 GCA_036172015.1 Patescibacteria group bacterium
AATCAAATTTTATCAGAAATCTTATTTGGATCTTTTTCCCACATCCATTCAATATCAATTTCTTTTCTCCTCATCATTTCACCTCTATCTAAATTCATATATACAAGTTCAATTTCTCGTTTTAGATTTTCTACATTATCAAACCAAGCTGACGAATTATCTATTTTAGAACTTAGCTCATTATAAAGTTTTTCAAGATTAGAAAAGAAATTGTCTAAATCATCAACACTAGGAATTACAATTTCTTTTGGATCAATTTGAATATTTCTATGTGCAAATATGTTGTCTCTGGCTTTTTTAAGAGCATCTATTACTTTTTTGTTTTCATTAAAAAATTTATTGTAAAGAGTTTTATCAACTTTTTCTAAAGACATTGAATCAGATCTTTTATCAAAAACATGGCAAATTAACATTATAAAAGAAATTAAAAAAGCTCTATCAGTTAATGTAAAAAAAGACCCAGCTTGTTTTTGAATAGCCACATATCTTTCTGCTATTTCTTTTGAAACTATTCCGTTAGATCTGGCGTGGCAAATCATTTTCCAGCCAGTATAATGACTTTTAGCTTCAAAAATATTACCAAGAAAATATTTAATTATTAACTTTTCTTTTTCCATTTTTACTTAATTAAATTCCAATCATCTAAAAAATAACTCATCTCGTGATCTGTGTTGCCAAGATAAATTTTTTGGTTTCTAAATTTAACATTCAATGCATAACCAGTATTATTGTTGACTGTAAAAATAGCATTTTCTTTTATTTTCTTTTCTACTTCATTTGATGGTAAAATCAAAAAACTATTTTTTAAACCATCTCGTAAAACTAAAATATAAAATATATTTCCTTGATTAAATCTATCAAATGACTTTTTTCTTATATGGAACGAGTATGTGTCAAAGCTATTTTTACGAGCAGTTTTAACTTGAATGCCAAAAAATTTATTATCTTTTATCGCCGAAATATCTACACCGACATCAACACTCATTATACTAGCGTTAAAACCTCTAAACAGTAATTCACTACAAACTAAATGCTCGCCTCCTTTTCCTATATACCCACCCTCAATTACTATTTTTTCTTCTTCTTCTTTTTCTGCCTCAATAATCTTTGGAGTTTGTTTTATTTCCTTTTTATTTTTATTTATAGAAAAAACACCCCTTTCTACCCTTATAAAATCAGAGCCTTCTGCTCTTGT
>JAVHSE010000006.1:0-23133 GCA_036172015.1 Patescibacteria group bacterium
TTATGTTTTCAAAAATGTTATTTGTCATAATATTTAGATTATATTATAAATTTTACTCATACTTCAATCATTTTAATTGACTAAAAATTTCATCTTCCAGTTTTTTTGATTCTGCAAAAAATCCTTGTAGATTATCTTCATATTCTTTCATTTTTTCTTCAAAATCTTCTTTGCTAATATCTGTGTATTCTATTTTTATATCAAAATATTGTCATGCGCTGAAAGAATATTTTTTTTCTTTTATTTCATCATAATTTACTACTACTGATAAATCTTCTCTTTGTTCTACTTTATGAAAAATATCTATTATTTGCTGTTCTTCTTCTTTAGATAAAACTGTTTTTTGATTTTTATCATCTACTTTTACTTTCGTTCATAGTTTTGAAGCATCCATGAGAACTACTTTTCAATCTTTATTTTGTTTATCAATAAATATGATAGAAACATTGGTTCCAGTATTGGCAAATATATTACTTGGCATACTTACGACTCATTTCAGCATTTTTTCATTTATAAGCTTTTCTCTGATTTTAAATTCTATTCAGCTTTGGGCAGTAATAAATCAAGTTGGAACTACTATTGCAGCCTTTCAATTCTCAGATAAACTATAAATGATATGTTGTAAGAAAAGTAAATAAATAGACATTGAGTCTTTTTTCTTATCTGCAATTTTTGGAACTCAAGCAAAAAATCTCTCAATTGCATTTGGAAGAGTTTCAACAGCATCTCTCCACTGCGAAAAATCTATTTTAAAAGGGGGATTTGAAACAATAAAATCCATTTTTTCATTGTGTCTATTGTTTATAATCGTATTTCATTGAACTATGTTATTTATAGAGTGGGTAAGATTATTTAATATCAAGTTTAGACGAAGAAGATTTGATGATTTATATGAGATATCTTGACTATAAATAGTACATTTATTTGCTCAGATTTTACTCGCAATATTCATAAGTAAAGTACCAGAACCAGCAGAAGGATCATATACTTTTACACTTTGCATATTTTCATCTCAAACCAGTATTTCAGCCATTACTTTTGCTATAGAGTGTGGAGTAAAATACTCTGCATATTTTCATCCACCATCTTTGTTATAATCTTTGATCATATATTCAAAAATAGTCGAGAAAAAATCAAATCATTGACTAAAAATTTCATCAAAATTGATTTTTGAGTTAGCAAGTTTATTTATAATTTGTTTAGCAAATTTATTATGCTGTGAACGATCAGCAACTGCACTTTGAATTAATGATTCTTCAAAAAGTCTTATATCTGTATTTCCATCAGTATGCACTGAGAAAACACTATTATTTAAAATAGCTATATCATTGAGAGTTTCATCAAAAGTCTTTGCAAAATCATCATTATCTTGTATTTTAAAAAGATATGATAAAAGATGTTTTGGTTTTAACCGAGCAGAATTATTTCAGATTTCAAAATCAAGTATTTGATTATATTCATCTTCTGAAATTTGTTCTAAATCTGAATATTCTTTCAAATTTGGTTTTACTTTTTGAATTTCATATAAAAATTTATCATTTAAAAACTTATACAAAAAAGATTGAGTTACTATTTTATATTCATTGGCATCTCATCATAATCAGCTATGATTACAAACACTTTTTATAGCATCGACTAAATCGGTAATGTGTTTATTATAAGAACTATTCATTTTTAAAATTATTAATTATAAGTATATTCGTCCGTATATTCTTTTATAACTAAAGTACGAATTTGTTTTAATATATCATAAGAGGCTTTAAAGTCATTATTAGATACTTCTTTATAAGATTCATTTATCATCGGTCAAACTTCTCTTGTTAAATAATGTTCATTTGTCATTATTCATTCTCTTTGCAAAACTACAAAATCAATTTTTTCTTTTGCAAGTTTTAAAACTTCATAAAGAGTAATATTTGAACTTACTTTTCAAGAAGATTCTATTCATTTATAGATACGAGCATATTTTTTATCTCACCCGAATTTTTGTTCTAAAACTTCATTTTTACGGTTTAATTCTTTTATTTTATTATAAATATTTTTAAATTCTATGCTTTCAAATTTCATTTTTTCTAAATCGGTTGAGTATTCATTTATATGATGTTTTGTTAAAAGTTTTACAAACTCTTGATAAACTGAAATCCATTCAATATCTTTTTTATTCCAATTATTATTGAGTTCAACTCTTGTTTTATGAGCTATATCTTGCAAATCATTTGCCAGCATTTTTAACTCTTCTTCTCAAACCTTTGTAAAATTAAAAATTACATTTTCTATAGCAACATTTAATAATTGTTTACTATCTACATCTTGAATAGATTCTTGAAGACTGAGTAAATTTAAACGAGCACTTACTTGATTGAGTAAAGCAGATAATAATTTTATATCAAGTTTTTCTAAAACTTCTGTATGTCAGATTAAACGAGAAATATTATATAAATTTCTTGCTTCTTCCAGTGCTTTTTTTACTTCTAAAATAGCTTTTCTATCTGTTATATTTGTAATTTGAGATGAAAATATTTCAAGATTATCTATACTATAATCAGATAAAACAACTTGTATTTTATTTAATGAATCCTCAATTTCTTCTTTTGACATAAAAAGTGAACCAAATATATTTTGTTCATCCTCTCATGTAGTTCATGTATCATATTCACGAGTCAATTCATCAAAATATGCTTTATTGGTAATATCAAATTCTTGACTTATATCAGCAAAATCTACCACATATCAAATACGGAAATCTTTATATGGTCTATTTACACGAGTTAATGTTTGTAATAAATTATGAGCTCTAATTTTTCTTCATAAATACAACTTTTTCAGTCTTGGAGCATCAAATCAAGTTAAAAGCATTGAATACACAAATAAAATATCTATTTTTCAATCTTTATAATCTTGTATTTTGTTTTTTCTTGTTTCTTTATCATCTTCATCATGAAGTATCAAAGCTGAAGTTAAATTGTGTTCTGTTTGAGTTTTATTGAATAATTCAAATAGTTTTCTTGCTTGTTCTGATGTATCACAAACAACCAATGCTCATATAGTATTATCTCCAAATCTAACTCTTGAAAATTTAAAATCTTTCAAAATATATTCAAGCATTGGTTTTGCATACTTTTCATGAGAATAAAGATCTTTCTTTTTCAAACTTCAAGATTGAATAAATTCATTCAATTCTCTTTGAATCACTTTCATTTGATCTTTAAAGCTTGTTTCAATTTCTTCACGAAGAAGTTTGAGAGTATATCAATCTTTTATTGAACTATTATAATAATATTTGTGAATATATTTTCAGAAAATATTAGTTGTTGTTTTTAAATCAGCTTTATCAGTAAGTTCATTTTCCTCATCATCTACTTTTTCATGTTTATTATAAACAATAAGTGGAGTTCCTGTTAAAGCTATTTTTATAGCTTCTTTATCAGAATTATAGAGATTTGCTAAAAAACTTCATTTTGGATCATAACTTCTATGAGCTTCATCTATAAAATAAATTCTTTGTACTTTTATATCGTATCAACTATCATTAAAAACAGTGGTATCTTCATTGAATTTTTGAATATTGATAACAGTAATTCAAACTTTCGTCGTATTATTTTTAAAATCTTTTATCAGATCTTGTTTACTATTCACCGTACTTACCTCAAGTCATCTTTTTTGAAATTCTTTTTGAGTTTGTATCAATAAATCTAATCTATCAACCACAAAATAAAATTTGGGAACCACTCATTTTTTACTAAAATAATCAGTTAAATATCTGACATTATAAAATGCTAAAGCTGTTTTTCAACTTCATTGAGTATGCCAAATAATTCATCTTTTTTCTCAGTCTTCAATAGAGTTCTTAATTGCTTTTGTTGCAAAAAACTGAGGATATCTCATAATATGTTTCTGAATCACCAACTCTCATGTATCATTTACTTCATCAACATAAGTAATTCCGTATTGCAATATCATTTTCAGTCTATCTTTTGAAAATAAAGATGATACAATACGATTCGTTGGTTTATCTATATCTTTATTTGTTTTAAATTCTGGAGAATATTTGAGTGTAGCATAATTGGTATCTTTTAAAATAAAATCTTCTATTTTTTCATCAATTTCTTTTACTTCATCTATTAATTCACTTTTTAGTTCTTCACGAAAATTATTAAATCTTATTTGAGTATTTCTTGAAGTAGTAGCATAAAAAGCTCATTGTAACTGATCAATACCTATATCATCATATTCCATATTATTAGAAAAAACGAGGAGTTGAGTAATATTGATAAATTTTCTAAAAGCATTATTTGTAAATCTATAATTTATTCTATCTCTTTCGGCTTTTATTCATTCAGGATTATTTGGTTTTTTCACTTCAATAAAACTGACTGGTAATCAATTTATAAAGACTGTTATATCTGGTCTAAATTCATCTTCTCAGTTTTTGCATGTTAATTCAGTACAAACATGAAAAGTATTATTATGAAATTTTTGCCAATCAATTATTTTATAAGTAGAATTTCATTTTCAAAGTAAACGATTATAAAATTGTTTTCATAAATCATCTTGTCATAATTCGAGAGATATATTTTTACATTCATTTTTAAATTTTCTCATATCTTCATCACTCTTCATACTCATATTATTGAGCTTCATAAACTGACTGAGAAAAATATTTTTTATAATATTTGTTTCTCAATCTAATTGATAATGAGTATCTTTCAAAGAAAAATAAGTATATCATATTCTGGTGAGATGAATTAAAGCAGGAATTTTTACTCTAGAATCTTCGTTGTGAATCATAAAAAATTTTGAATTATATTGACTTTGATTATATGTCGAATCTTTTAAAAAGCAATCTTAAATTTTACTAAGATGTTGCCATCTTTCATACTCTTTTACCTATGTTTTTCTTGACCATAATAATTATTTCTTCTATATTCTCGACGATTATACTTGACTAAAAATTTTAAAAAATATAATCGTGGTTCAAATCTTAATTTTTAATTTTTAAAAATATGGAAATAACTTTTTTAACTTCTATATTGTCCTTATTTTTTCTATTAACCATAAGTGTTTTTACTTATATATTCTCTAAAAAAATAAATTTTCCTTATACTGTTTCACTTTTAATAGTAGGTCTTATACTCATTCCATTATCAAAAATAGAATTATTTTCTTTTATGAATGATTTTGAGCTCACTCCAAATATTCTATTTTATGTATTTTTACCAATACTTATTTTTGAATCTGCATACAATATGAATTACAGACAAATAATGAAAAATTGGAAATCTATTAGTGGATTGGCTATATTTTGACTGCTGATTTCATCTGTAATTATATCTGGAGGTGTGTATTTTATTTTTCCATTTTTGGGATTACCTATTCCATTTCTTGTTTGTTTACTATTTTGAAGTCTTATTTCTGCTACTGATCCCGTAGCTGTTTTATCAATATTTAAAAGTATCTGAGCTCCGAGAAGACTGACACTGATATTTGAATGAGAAAGTTTATTTAATGATGGAACTTCGCTCGCTTTATTTCTGGTAGTATTATGAATAATGCTCAGTTGAGAAATGAATGTTTGAACTTATATCCAATGATTTGGTTCATTTGTATCTATGATGATTGGTGGAATACTTTTTTGAAGTTTTACTTGATTAGTATTTTCAAAAGTTATTGGAAAAATAAAAAACAATGAAATGGTTGAAATTACTTTAACTATGATTTTGGCTCATTTAACTTTTATATTATCTGAAATCATTTCTGAGCACATAAGTATTTTTTGATTTGAATTAAAAATTTCTTGAGTAATTGCTACTTCTATTGCTGGAATAATTATTTGAAATTATGGAAGATATAAAATATCTCCAAAAGTAGAAGCTCATATGAATCAATTTTGGGAATTCTTTGCATTTATAGCCAATTCACTTGTTTTTATCTTAATGTGACTTATTTTATCTCATATACAAGTAGATTTTGCTTCGTTTATTCTTCCAATATTTGCTGTTATTATCATAGTAATTATTTCAAGAGCTATCAGTGTATATACTCCTATATTCGTTATAAACACCTTTAAAATGGAAGAACATATTCCTATATATTGGCAACATCTTCTTTCTTGGTGAAGTTTGAGATGAGCACTGGCTCTTATGATGGTACTTATGATTCCTGGAAAGTGAGATGAATGATATGAAAAAATACTCGCTTTTCAGAATTCAGTTGGATGGAATTTTGACTTTTCCATACGAGATTTTTTAACGGTTATTACTATTGGAAGTATCATGTTTACATTATTTATCAAAGCTACCACTATATGATTCATAATGAAAAAATTATGAGTCAGTAAACTTCATGAATTAGAAGAATTTGAACATCAAGAATGAAAAATACTCGCATATTTAAAAATGCTCGAAAAACTAGATGGACTATATCATAAAAACTATTTAACCATTTCTGAAGTCAATAATTTGAGATTCAAATATGAAACAGAATTAAAAAGTGCTATTGAAAATTTAAAAAAACTCATAGATTCAAAATGAATAGAAAATGGAAATGATTTGATTAAAAGAGCTCTTTCACTTCATGCACTTGGTATAGAAAAACAATATTTAAAAGATCTCTATACTTATAACGAAATTGAAGAAAAGAATTTTAAATATATTCTCAATAAAATAAACAGACAAATTGAAAGACTAGAATCTGGAAAACCACAATTGAAAGATATTGCCGAAGATATCATTGAAGATGATTTTTTTCAAAAAATAGTAAATTTCTTTACGAATGAGAAACATACTTTTATTGATACCTATATAACGAATAGAAGCAAAGCTATTATTACCAGAAAAGTTATAAAAGAACTCAAAACTCTCTCAAATATTGATTTCTGATTTGATAAAAAAATGTTTGATGATATGATTGCACTCTATGAAAATTTCAATACTGTAGCGAATGAAAAAAAATATCTTATATTTGAAAAACATACGATAGAGACATCGTTCGTAGAATGAAAACTTGCTGACAAATCTCTGTTAAAACTAGAAGAAAGTGTAATAAAAGATTTATTGAATAAAGAAATTATAACTCCAAAACTCTATATTCAATTTATGGATGAAATAGAAGAATGAATTTTAAAAGACGTTAAAACTATTTAAAAAATTTTGACTTTTTGCCTACATTCTTTAAAAATAATAAAAGAGAGAAATTATACTTATTATTTCTCTCTTTTATTGGAAAATTTAACTTATTTCAGCCACACACTTTTTATAATGAAACCAGATTTTTTATAAACTTTTTTCCTTTATTTCACTCATAAGTTTTAACATCAACTCATTTACTCAAAGTGTATATTGTTCTTTTGTTTTTACATTTCTGACTGACACACTATGATTTTCAACTTCTTGTTCTCAAACAATGACCACATAATTATTTTTCATCATTTCAGCATTTCTAATTTTTTTATTAAAACTATCACTCGAAGTATCGACATGAGTTTTTAAATTATTATTTTTAAATATAGTATTTACTTCATAAGCATACTCTTCAAATTTTTCTCAAACTGGAATAATCATCACTTGTCTCGGAGACATCCAAAGTGGAAAATTTCAAGCAAAATGTTCTATAATAACGGACATAAATCTCTCTAAACTTCAAGCTATCGCTCTATGAATCATAACTGGTCTTTCTTTTTCTCACAGAGAATTGGTAAATTCTAACTGAAAGTTTTCTGGCTGTACAAAATCTATTTGAATCGTTGCGAGTTGCCACTCTCTTCCGATAGCATCTTTAAACTGAAAATCAAGTTTTGGTCAGTAAAATGCTGCTTCTCATTCTACTTTTTTATATGGAAGATGTTCGTTTTTTGCAACTTCTTCTAAGAAGTTTTCTGCTTTTATCCAGTTTTCATCTAATCAAAGATATTTGGATAAATTATTTGGGTCACGAACCGAAAGTGAAACCCAAAATTTTCCAGGTTCAAACATTCATAAAATCGTATAAAATTCTTTTATAACTTGCACTAAATTACTCGCTTCTTGTCATATTTGATCAACTCTACAAAAAATATGCCCATCATCTTGAGTTAATGCTCTCACTCTTGAAAGTCATAATAATTCTCATTGTTGTTCATCTCTATAACAAGTGGTCGTTTCTGCATAACGAACAGGAAGATCTCGATAACTCCAACTATTTGAAGCATAAATTTGAGCATGATGAGGACAATTCATAGGTTTCATTACAAATTCAGTATCTGATTTTCCATGAACATGAAATAAATCATCTTTGTATTTTTTCCAATGTCAAGAAGTTTCATAGAGTTCTTTTTTCGTAATATGTGGAATATGAACTTTTTCAAATCAATATTTTGATTGTATTTCCATAATTACATTTTCAATAGCATTTCTCATAAATGTTCATTCTGGAGTAAAAAGTGGTAATCCAGGACCAACTAAATCTGAAAAAGTAAATAATTTTAATTTTGCTCATAATATTCTATGATCTCTTTTTTTTGCTTCTTCGATCATTTTTGTATATTTATTAAGTTCTTCTTGGTTAGCAAAGGCAAGTCCATAAATACGAGTCAACATTTTTTTTGTACTATCTCCTCTCCAATATGCTCCAGCAATTTTTTCCAGACAAAAAGCATTGACATCTATTTTATTGGTATTCTCTACATGAGGACCAGCACACATATCTATAAATGATGAGCTACCATTTTGCATACTATTTTTATAAAAACTGATGGTTTGAAATCATTTTGTAAATAAATCTTCAGCCATTTCTATTTTATATACTTCTCATTGAGTTGATAAATATGCTTTTGCTTCTTCAAAAGGAAGTTCATAATATTCAAATTTTTGATTTTGTTTGATGATTTGTTTCATCTTTTTTTCAAGATTTTTTAAATCTTCTTCTTTAAATTCTATTCATCCAAAATCAAAATCATAATAAAATCCTGTATCAGTATCTGGTCCAATAGCCATTTTTACATCATTTCCATAAAGATTTTTTATAGCTTGAGCCATAATATGTGACAATGAATGTCTTACAGTTGATAGTTCCATAATAATATATATTAGTAAGTAAATAAAAAACTTCTCATATTGAGAAGTTTTGTTTTTTATTTTTTCACAAACAAAATTCCTCTATAAAGAAGAAGTATAAGTCGTAAGAGTGGCTACAAGTTGTGTGAAGCTCATATGTCTTTGTTAATAAAATAACAATTTTATTATATCATTTTTTTTTATTTGTCAAAAATTTGATTTATTTTTAGTTTTGTAGTAAAATATAAAAGATTTTATATATTTAATGAAAAACTATGAATACACTAGAGCAAAAAAATAAACCTGCTTCTCATAAACCAAATGTATTATCTTTCGATTCAGATGATAATATCATTATGACTCTTACTTGGGATGATTGATCAGATGAATCTCTTAAATTAGAAGATTTTTTACATTTAACAGATTTAGAAAAAAAAGAAATCAAAGAAAATTATAAAAAACTTTGATATTTTCTCCTTTGAGATAAACTCAAATGATGACCATATCCTGAATATTTTAAAGATTTTCATGATACCCATGAAGAATTATTTCTATGATCAAAAGAATTAACCAGAGAAAGAGATCCTATTTCAAAAGATGATATATCTTTTCCAAACAGAAAAAATAGAGAGCTTATTTTTGTAAAATTAAATATTCCATCAAAACTCCCTCCAAGAATTGAAGAAGAAATATGAAAATATGAAAAAATAATTTATCAAATTTTATGATTAACAAAATAATATGCAAATAGCTGAGATATTAAAAATAGCATTAGAAAAAAATGCATCAGATATTATTATTACTGGATGAACAAGACCAAGTTTAAAAATCAATGGAGATATTTTTTTCTTTGATGAGGTTGATCTTATCACGAAAGAAGAATCAAAAACATTAGTTCTCTCTTTAATGAATGAATCTCAAAAAAATAAATTTCTTCATGATTTAGAACTCGATTTTTCAGTAGAACTCAAATGATATTGTCGTTTTAGAGTGAATGCTTTTGTTCAAAAAGATGGATATTCTGTTGTTATTAGACCTATAAAAACACAAATTCCAGAATTTGAGACTTTAAATTTACCAGAAATTATAAAAACTTTTACTCAAAAAAGAAATGGACTCGTTCTTATAACTGGTGCTGTATGAAGTTGAAAAACAACCACTCTTGCTTCTTTACTTTGAGAAATTAATAAAAATCAATCAAAACATATTATCACTATAGAAGACCCGATAGAATTTGTCTATGAAAATAAAAAATCAATTATCGAACAAAGAGAAGTAGGAAGTCATACTCTCAGTTTTGATAATGGTTTAAAGTATGCTCTTAGACAAGCTCCAGATGTAATAATGATTTGAGAAATGAGGGATTTAGAAACTTTTAGACTTGCTCTGAGAGCTGCAGAAACTGGAAATCTCGTATTTGCCACTTTACATACTTCTGGTGCAGCAAGAACCGTTTCAAGAATTATTGATATGTTTCCAGGAGATGAAAAAGACAAAATCAGACAACAACTTTCAGAATCTCTTTTATGAGTCGTATGGCAACAACTTTTAAAAACGACTGATGGGAGCTCAAGAGTTGCAGCTGTTGAAGTCTTAATAAATTCTATTTCTGTTTCCAATATGATTAGAAAAGATCAAACTCATCAAATTCAAAATGCGATGGAAACAGGAAAAGAAAATGGTATGATTACCATGAAAACATCTTTAGAAGATTTATTTTGAAAATGACTCATTAGTGAAGAAAGTTATAATTATAATCTTGCTTTACTCGATAAATAGCCTCATTATTCCCATTTTATTTATTCATTATTTTTAATATGACAAATCCTGAAATATCTTTTCCTTCAACAAGAGAAAAACTACCAGTACATCTTCCATCACTTCCAGCAGAGCAGAAAACTCCAGTTTTTAGTGAATCACAATCAGGGAGACAAGAATTATCAAACGAATATTTACAAAAAGTAACGAATAATGATTTTTTAAAAGTAGATTTTGAAAAAAGATTGCAATATCTAACTAGTCCAAAAGTAAATTTTAATGAAGTAAGAGTTTGAAAAACTCAAAATATTCGTTTTACTTTTACTTTTGATTGAAAATTTAATAGAGAATTGTTTATGAAAACAACGGCTTGACAAGTACTTCCTCCAGAAATAAATGAAATAAAAGTTTGAAATACTCTCTATACGAGATATTGATTAAAATGAGAATTTTTTTCATGAAATAATAGGCTTATTATTAAGGAGTGAACGGAAATTGAAATACCAAAAACAAGAACAAAAGAAGAGTTTACAGAAATAGAAAAAGCAAATGAAACAAGTTATAATGAAATAATAAAAACAAATCCTCAAGCTGATACAAGCATCATAAAAGAATCTATTTCAAGATGAATTGATCCAAAATTTGCTCTCCTCGCTTTTTGAAAAAGATATAAACAGATTCCAGAAAATGAAAAAAAATCAGTTCTTGAAGATATGATGACAGAATTTGATAGAGTAAGAGGAAAAGTTCAAGCTTCAAATATATGATGAAATAATGATCTATATGATGAAAACTTAGCTATAAATTTATTTAAAAAACTTTCTTGAGAAAATTGGAAAGAACAAGCAAAAGAGTATGGATTTAGTGAAGAAAAAATAGACAATTTTGTAAAAATTTCTCAAACAAAAATTGATTTTTCATTAATAAATACATGAGATGTACAAGCTATGATTATAACAACAGCAAAAACATTAGAAATAAAACCACAATTAATTCAATCTATTTTAAAACAAGAATCAAATGGAGACATGTCTGCAACAAGATTTGAAAAACATGTCTATGATAGAGAATTAAGAAAATGAGTTTCTGAAGAAGAAGCCAGATTGTTAGCAACTAGTTTTTGATGATTTCAAATCATGGGATTTAACTATAAAGTATGCTGATATGAAACCGTATTCAGTTATGTAGAAGCTATGAAATCTGAAGAAAAACAATTTCAAGCATTTGTAAATTTTATAAAATCAGATTCAAAACTTTATGAAGCTATGAAATGAGAAAATCCTGATTTTTCTACTATAGCTTACCATTATAATGGCCCTATGTATGCTCAAAATGATTATGATGCGAAAATTAAAAATTATTTTCAAGCATTGGCTTAATCAAAAAAAATCCTCGAAGAGGATTTTTTATATTTGATATATTTCTTTACTATTTTCAAAAATTTGTTTTTCAAATTGTTCCCAAGTTTCTTTTTTTCCATTTGATTGTCTGAGTTCAAAAACTTTTTTAAGATTATATTTCGTATTATTTGGAATATTTTCAGTTCATCTCACTTCTTGAGGAGATAAAAAAGGACAATCAGTTTCAATAAGTATTCTATTTATTGGAATATTAGCAGCTGTATTTTGTACATTTGTAGCTGATTTATAAGTAACAATCCCACTAAAACTAATTTTACATTCATTACTATAATACAAAGCTTTATAAGCAAAATCAAGATCTTCTGAAAAACAATGAAGTATAAACTTTTTTGCTTGCATTTCTTGTAAAACTCTCAGAGTATCTTCTTTCGCATCACGAGTATGAATAATAATTGGTAAATTATATTTTAATGCCAATAAAATTTGAGCTTTAAAAAATTCTTCTTGTATTTGTTTTACTTCTTCTTTTTTATTTTGATCTGTGGAATGAAAATCAAATCAACATTCTCAAATTCATTTTATATATTGAGAATTATCTAAAATAAGTTTTTCAAGAGTATTCATTGTTTGTTGTATATTATCTTTATAAGAGTCAATATCGCATGGATGAATTCCAACAGTCGCATAAATAATTCAAGGATTTTGGATAGCCATATCAATAGATTTTTGACTGGTTTTTATATCAACTCCAATAGAAATAATAGTAGATATATTATCATTTTTAAGATTGGTAATAATATCAGTTTCACTTTGTTTAGTATTTAAATATATGTGTGTATGGGTATCTATTATCATATTTTATAGATTAATATTTATAATATCTTTGAGTTCTTTTTTTAAACTTTCTTTTTCAATAGCTCTTGATCAAAAATCATAACGATCAAAAAAAGTTTCAAAATTATCTTGTATGGTATTTTGAGTTTCAATAATAGTACTCATATTTTCTTTCACATCAATATATTTGATTTTTTTATATTCAAAATAAAAACACTCAGCAAAAAAATGTAAAAATACTTTTTCATTAAATTCTAAAATAAGTTTATGAGTCATATTTTCAAGGATAAGTTTTACTATAGCATTTTTGAGAGTTTTTTTATCCAAATTTAGTTCTAAATATTCTAAAATATCTGTTGTTTTTTCAAAATTTTTCGCATCAATAATTCCTATATCGATCATCGGCCTCGAATCAATTTCAAAAACTTCTTTTTTTTGAGTTACTGTATCAAATATATTATATCAAATTTTATAGTTTTTTTGATTAAATGAAGTATGCTCTATACTTCCTGGATAGTTCATATTTCATATAGAAAAATTTTTATGATAATGCCCTAAAGCTACATAATCACATTTTTTTAATTGCTTCAAATTTTCCATAGAAATATTTATTCCACTGATTTCATCAGTATATTCATCATACTCACGAGCGGAAATTCAAAAATGACTGATAAAAATATTATTTTTTCATTCAATAAAAAATTCACTCCATTTTTTTAATTCCGATGCAAAAATATTTTCATCATGAATATGAGGTAAAACTATAAAACGAGTCTTATCTATATCCAAAAAATCAATTTTTGGTTCATAAAAAACATAAAAATTATGAAGACTTTTAAATATTTCAAAGGGATGAGTAGTAAGTGATAATCTTGGAGTATCGTGATTTCCAGCAATAATAATAACTGTAATACCTGATTTTTCGAGTTTTAAAAAATTTTCAACCACTACAGAAATGGCTTTATTTGATGGTTTTGAAGTATGAAATAAATCTCCGGAATGAATAACAACTTCTGGTTTTTTTTCTAAAATTTGATCAATAATATATTTAAAATTACAATAAAAATCCTCTTCACGAAGAGTATTTTCAAGAGTGATTCAAAGATGTGTATCAGAAAAATGAAGTATTTTCATAAGTAAATATCTATTATATTACTAAAGGTATCTGTATTGTCACGATAAAAGAATGTATATTATTGTATATATTCAGTATTTTTGTAAATATTTAGTGTATTTCTACTATCTTTTTTATAAGATCACTTCCTCAAATATTTTTTTTAATAGTAAAATAATTATATGGATACATTACACCAGTATTACTATCAAAATCAAGATTTATTTTTGAAAGTCATCATAAATTTTCTAAACTTAGCTTTGAAGAACTAGCAAGAGAAATATCAAATACCCCATCTAATAGGAATCAAGAAGTATATATCGTAGCTCCAGAAAAAACCTTATAAAAAAGAGGTCCTCCATTTTGGATATTAATACTTCCAGTATTTGCTTGTGTAAAAGTAAAATTTAAAGTTTGTTTTTCTCTCAAAGTCGACACAAAATTACGAAAATATTTTATTTCTCATATTTCATTATTGAGTAAATTTATATTTTGAGTATCAAATGTGAAATTATCTCCTATATTATCCCCTTGCATTTGTAATATTTTTTGTTTATTTTTATCAAGATTATAGCTAATTCTATTTGAAATATATAAAAATGAAAAAGATATATATATTACTAAAAATATACTCCAAATTAAAATTGATCCTGTAGGTTTTCTCTTCATAAAATTTGCAATAAATGATAACTTATAATATAATATACTCAATTTAAACATAATTATATTAAAAATGACACAAATTTCAAAAGATATTTCTGAAGAAGATTTAAAAGAAATAGTTCTCAATCAAGAAGAAAAAAAAGTCTATCAATCTGATAAATTTCAAGAACTCGAACATATAGTAAAATGATACTTAGCAAAACAAGATACTGACACTACTTTAAAAGCCCTCACTCTTTGAGCTTTAAATCTAGGAAGTTCTGATATTCATTATGATAATACTCTTGAAAATACGACTGTGAGATTTAGAATTGATGGAGTGCTCGTTGATATTTTTTCACTCGAAAAAAAAGAATATAAATTATTCTTAGAAAGAATGAAACACTCTTCAAATTTAAAACTCAATATTACGAATATTCCACAAGATGGAAAATATTCTCTTGATATTGATGAAAATAAAATTGATGTGAGAGTATCAACTCTACCAACAGCTTATTGAGAAAATATGGTTTGTAGAATACTTGATAGTAAAAAAGCAATTATAGATTTTGAAGATTTATGATTTTTTTGGACTTCAAAAAGAATGTTAGAAAGAGCTATCAATAAAAAAAATGGTTTAATTCTTGTAACATGACCAACTTGATCATGAAAAACAACGACTCTCTATACGATGCTTTCACAATTAAATACCAGAGATAAAAAAATTATTACTCTCGAAGACCCAATAGAATACCAACTTCCATGAATTATTCAATCGGAAGTAAATGAAAAAAATGGCTATACTTTTGAAATGTGATTAAAAGCATTATTAAGACAAGATCCTGATATAATTATGATGTGAGAAATTAGAGATAGCGAAACATTACAAATAGCAACTCAAGCGAGTTTAACCTGACACCTTGTTTTATCAACACTCCATACAAAAAGTGCTTCAGATACTCTTGACCGTATCATAAATATGTGATTAAAACCATATATGATGGCTTCTGCTCTTGACACTATTATAGCTCAAAGACTCGTGAGAAAAATATGTCAACACTGTAAAGTCGAAAGAAAGAAAACTGCTGAAGAAAGTCAACTCATTAAAGAAATGATAAAAGATATTGGAATGAAACCAGTAAAATCTGAAACTTTAAAATTGTATATATGAACATGATGCTCTGAATGTAATAATAGCTGATATAAAGGAAGAATTTGAATTTACGAAATCATTTCTTTAAATGAAGTATTAAGAAATATGATTCGTGAATGAGCTACTACCGATGAAATAATTGCAGAATCAAGAAAAATAGATATGATAAATATGAAAGAGGACGGTATATTAAAAGCATTAAAATGATATACTACTATTGAAGAAGTAATAAGAAATGTCTAATGCATATTATTCGATAATATTTTAGAAAAATGAAACAAAAATTGACCTATTTATTGATAATATTGTATATTTTAAATATATGAATAGAAAATATATATGCTGAAGATTGTGAAATAGAAACAGATATTTTTAAAAAATATCAATGCAGTATTAAAAAAAATTGTGAAATACCAGATTATACAGAAAATAAAAAAATTTTTAATCCTGAAAAATTTCAAAAGGCAGATTCCTATAAAGAACTAGAAATAACTGATGTGTTTGCAACAACTGGAAGAAATGAAAAGCCGATAAAAAAAGCTATCTCCATTTATAAAGAAAATATGAACAGTATTTATAAATGTGCTATGATTGGTATACAAAAAAAATCACTTCTCACTATTAAAGATAAATTATTGAAACTCGATCAAACATTAGATATTAAAAAAAATATTACTCCAAAAATAGAAAATGTCATCTCCAGACTTACTATGGCTTCTCAAGCAAGTAAATGTTTAGAAATAGCTGATAAAAATACAGTATTAAATAAATTAAGTATTTTAAAACAAACGACTCAGCAAACTTGTGAGTATGCTTTTTATATTCATTATTTAAAAGCATACTACAATAATCCTGAAAATGTAGTTTCAATGACTGCAGAAGAAATCAAAAATAACCCCAGTGAAGAATATAAAAGTTATGTAGCAAAAGATATAGCTACAAAATTAACAAATATTCAAAGTGATTTAGACATAGAATTAGCACATTCGTTAAAAATTTTTCCTATAGTTTTTCATGCTTATAGTGAATATGAAAATAATTTTCCTATCCATTTTTTACTCGAACTCATCAAGGAAGATTATATCATTTTTAGAGATAAACTTCATGCTGTCTTAAATCCTATTAATCAAGTTGGATATAAAATTATAAATGCTATGAAATAAGAACGATTTCCATCGTTCTTATTTTATTAATCAACATATATATATCAACGAATTGCTCCATCATCTTTCGGAACTTTTCTCACCGTTACTTCATTAAGCCTACGATAATTCATATCTTTTACAATAATATTATCTCATTTTATATCAATGACAATTCATACATGTCAATATCTTGGATTATATCATTTTCAGCTAAATACGACGATAGCTCAAACGGAAGGATTATTTCCAGTAGAGTGTCATTTTGCTCTTGCATTTGATAACCATTCTCTTGCATTTCCAGACCAATTTACATTTTTATATTGTGCTACATACCAAGTACAATTTCACCAATAAAAACTCCATTGTGGCTTTCTTTTTACGAGATTGAAATCAGAATTATCATCAGTAAATTCAGATTCTCAGCCAGAAGGAAAGGTATATCCTCATTGAGATCAATTTTTAGTATTTTTTGATTTCTTTGTATTTTTTATAGCAATAACTTTTGGTTTTGGTGGAGATTCTTTGATAGCTCAAGGAATAATAATAGAAGTTCCTGCTTGAATGGTATCATTTATAGTTAATCAATTTTGAGCAAGTATTTTATCTTCTGATACTTTATATTTTCAAGCTAATGAAGAAATAGTATCTCATTTTTTTACTTGATGTATGAGTCATGATACTGGTGGAATTTTTATATTTTGTCATGGTTGTAAAATAGTTTTACTATCAAAATTATTTGCCCAAAAAATTGAATTGGTAGTTACTCAAAATTGAGCAGCTAAAGAAGAAAATGAATCTCATGATTGAATCGTATATATAATAATTTCATTATATCCAGTTCTATCTCTCTTTCAATCTACAACGGTATTTACCGATAAATATGAATCATTTGCAATCATAGAAATATCTTCTGAATTTTGATCTAAAGTATATGAATCTAAGATTGAACTTTCATCAATATTTCACCTATAGAAATCATATTCTGAATTTTGATAAAAAAAAGATGAAAATAATGGATAAATAGGAAATAAAAATACAATTAAAAATAACACTATATTATAATTTAATTTGTGATACAGTGATTTAAAAGGATGAATTTGGAGTAAATTATCTTTTAAAACTCTTGAATGTCTTTCTATTCTTGCTTTTAAATTAATTTTAGAAACCATTACACACTCTTAAAAAATAAAAAAATATTAAATTTTATAAGTATAACGAAAAGAAGGTAGTTCTATACTACCTCCTTTTTTGTTATGCTATATTTAATACTTCTAATTTCGTTAAATGAGCTCTGAATCATTTATTTCTGGTATATCTTTTTTTTGATTTCATTTTAAAAACTCTTACTTTTTCGTCTTTAAATTGTTCCAAGACTTTAAATTGTACTTGAGATCCTTTTACAAAAGGAGTTCCAACTTTTACATCATTCCCGTCTTCATCACTTACGAGCATAGCATCAACTGACAATGTATTTCAAATTTCTTCCTTTAATTTTTTCACATCAATTATATCTCAAGTTCTTACGACAAATTGATTCCCACCTAATTCTACAACAGCTAACATAACAAAATATTTAAAAATTAAAAATTTTAGTTTAACTTAAAAGTTAAAACCTAAAAAATAAAAACCCAAATTTTTCTTATTTTTTATGTTTTAAAAGTACTTATTTTATTAAACGGTATTTATTCATTTGGCTGGGGTGGTAGGGATCGAACCTACGGAATGTCGGAGTCAAAGTCCGATGCCTTACCACTTGGCTACACCCCAATATTTTAAAGCCTCTTAATTATATGAAAAAAATAAAAATGTCAAAAATTTTTGATTTTTTTATATTTTTTTATATTATGAAATCATATTATTTTTTAAACATTGATATTATGATGATGTGATTGATTAAGTTGATTCAAAAAAGACCGAGTGATAGAAGTATTTTTATTGCCAGAATAAGTTTCTGAGTTCTGTATATATGAGTTATGTATTATAATTTAATGGTATTAAATAAAGGAATTGATAATGAATATTTTTTTTGAAATCTTGTATTAAATGAAATGAATGTTGATATAGCAAAATATATTATGATTTCTTTGTGAATTATTCCTGTACTTATGTGAGTAACCAATATATGTTTACGGAAGAAAAAATATGTCAGAATTATTCAAATCATATTTGGAATACTTTTATTTTATATAGCTGGAAGTATACAATCAAGTCCAAATTTAGATTTTGATACTTTAATATGATTTATGTGACTCTTTCCACTTACTGCTGGGGTTACTTGAAAATGTATCACGACAAAATGTCTCAAATATAAAGAAACAATAACAAAAATAAGAGTGTAAAAAAATAATGTCAAATTTTTGACATTATTTTTTATTTTATTTTTACACTTTCTATTAAATCTCTTCTTAACTGATCTATTCAGATATTCTTTTTCGCTGAAGTAGTAACGACTTCTTGTCAAAAAAATATATCTTGGGTGTGTATTTTTGATTTACTTATTTCATTATTGGAAAGTTTATCAATTTTATTCAACACAAAAATGAGTGGAATTTGAAATTCACTCAAAAATTTAAACATATCTATATCGGTATCAGTGGGACCTATTTTACTATCAAGTACTACTACTATTTTTTTTATATCATACCTAAATTCTTCTAAATACCAACTAATCAAAGCATCAAGTTTCGCTTTTTGTTCTTGTCATAATTTTGCAAATCCATATCATGGTAAATCAACAAAGTGAAACTTATTATTGACTTTAAAGAGATTAGCCAATTTTGTTTTTCATGGAAGAGAACTCGTTTTCACGAGATCTTTACTTTGAAATATTGCATTCATTAGAGATGATTTTCCAACATTTGATCTTCCAACAAAAACTACTTGTTTTTTGTTATCAAATGAAATTTTAGTAGACTCGATAGAAATAGATTTGTCAAAAGAAACTTCTAAATTTTTCATGGTTAAATTTGTATTTAAAGAATATTTAATGTATAATATATCTAGTTTTTAAAAAATATCTAATAAAAATTTAAAATATGAATAAAAAAATTATAAATAATGCTATCAGTGCTTATTTTTGATTATGAATTTTACTCTTATTCACTCATTCTCAAAAAGAAAACATAAATCATCCATTTGTAAAAAATCATGCAAAAACTGCTTTTTTCATCCATATGCTTATGTTTATAAATTATCTCATTTTTATTACCTACTGATTTCTCAATTCTATACAAATATATATATTTTCACTCAATCATATATTTGCTTCTCTTATTTTTTTATGATTATTTTGATTGTTACTCTATGGTATATCAAAAGCCGGGGCTGGAAATGAATTCAGTATTTGAGAAGTGAGATCAATGAGTAAAACAGATACTATTATCGAATTTAAAAACTCAAATCTCAATGAACAATGAATCATAACGATTATTTTATCACTGATTCCGATTTTATGATTTATTATCAAATGAAAATTTAAAAACTATAAAAGTCCTATTTTAGAAACCAATCTCAAACTCAACTTGTTTGTAACTCTTCTTATCAGTCTTTTTTTTATATTTCAAAACAATAATTTATGATGATTATTCATACTTTTGTATACTATTTTTATAGTTTTTTACAGTATTCTTATTATCACAAAAAAAAATATTATTACATTGAAATGAGAAAAAATAAAAACAATAGAAGAAATATATCTTTCCACAAAAAGTATAGTAAAATATTTACATAATTATTTGACATGAAAAAAATTTACTGGTTTATCTGAAATAATAGACCATGAAAATCATCTGTTTATAGAAAAAAATAAAACGAATAAAGAATATCTTCTGTCTTTAAAAGAAAATAAATTACCTCAATATATAGCATATATTCCGTATCTCAATATTATAAGCCTGATTGATATTCATTCAAAAAATAAATTTCATATTATAAACGGTTTATTTATTACTTTTCTATCATTACTGATTTTCATTTTATGATATAATAATTATCAAATTTTAATTTTATTCCCTGTATTTTTTTGATTTTGATATACAAAAATTATTGAGTATAGATTTCCTTTTCTTTTTGATATTTATGAATGATTCAGTTTCATATTTTGAAAAATATTTCGTTTTTGAAAAGTTATCAAAACAAAACAAAATGAATTTCAAGAAGTTACATTTACAAACCCAGATGTATGAGATATAAAATAGCAATATGAATAGGATAAAATCAATATTTTATGTAAAAATTAATTTTAAAATCATATTTTTGAATCGGAGTAAAATATAAAATAATAAATGAAAAAATAGAATAGATTTGAATATGAAAATAAATTGTCTGAGTCTCGAAATTAACACAATAAAACAAAAAAGTTAATAGAGAAAAAAATAATATTGACTTTTTTTGTTGCCAAAATAAAGAAATGAGAATAATAGTCATTATTCCATACACTCAATAATCAAAATGCAGGTAATAAGCTATTATAGAAAAAAAAGCTATTATCAATGTTTTAAAAAATATATGGATTTTTTTGTCATCAATAATAGCGAGAGAAAAAAGTCCAAATAGAAGAGTAAAACATATATTATAGAGATCATTTCATGAAATAAAAAAAAGTGGAATTTGAGAAATGATGGCAAGAATAAGTATTCTCAAAGCATATTTTTGTTTATTTTTTGTCATTTTATATCACCTCACTATCCCCCAAGCAAAAAGAGGAAAAGCAATTCTCCCAAGAATTCTTAATATTCATACCTCAGTTGGAAAAAATATATATCCTATATGGTCAAGTGTCATAGTTATAAATGCAAGTATGGTAATCATTGAGAGAAAGTTAGAAAATAATGTATCATTTTTATGATAGTGATATTTAAAAAAATCAAAACGAATGTTTTGATTTTTTAATAATTTTGATGATTATTTATTTCAAAAACTATAAAATCATTTTCTTCATCAAAAAATCAATAAACTCTAAATTGTTTATTTATACGAAAGGAATATATTCAAGTTCATTTTGGTTGTCTTTCTTTAAAATCTAGTTTTCAAAAAAATCATTTTTTCAAAAAAGTTACTGATTTAAGGTATTGTTTAATTAATCATCTTTTCATTAAAAAATCTTTTATATCTTCTTTTTCATACACTTCTCTAATAATGAGCATATTCTTTTGATAAGTTTATAAGTTTTGATTTTGGTATTTTTCTAGTTTCTTCAATTGATTTAATCATTTGAGGAGTAATTTCTGATGTATCTAATTTTTTAAAATCTATATCAAAATTATCATCTCAATCATCACTAGAAAATAAATTATATGAAAAATTTATTTTATTTCCATAAAGTTTTACAATATTTTCTGGAACATTTTCAATAGTTATCGTTGCCATATTTTGAAAATTATATTTTAAAATTTCACTCATTATATGAGAATATATAAAAAAATCAAAACGAATGTTTTGATTTTTTAGTAATTTTGATGATTATTAATAAGATATACTATAAAATCATTTTCATCTAATCTTCCAAATGCTCTAAATTGCTTATTTATTCTAAAACTCCATTCTCATTTTTCTTTTGGTTGTCTGAGTTTAAAATCAGTTTTTCAAAATATTCAGGAAAGTATATATGTTTTAGATTTCTTATATTGTTTTACAAGTCATCTTTTTTCAAGAAAATCCGCAACTTCTTGTGTTTCAAGAATATTATTTATGTTTAACATATTATATATTTATCAATTGAGATTTATCAATTTTTAAACTTTTATCATATTCTTTTTTATGAATTTCAGTCATATTATCATAAGAAGTAAATTGTAAATCAGGTAATATATATTTTTCCTCTATATACTCATAAAGTTCATATATACTAACAAAATGAGTTTTTCCTAACTTTACATCATCATTTAAAGTTATTGTTGCCATATTTTGAAAATTATATTTTAAAATTCAAGTTCATTATAAGAAAAAACCTAAAAAATCAAAACGAATGTTTTGATTTTTTACCTGTTTTGATTTTTTAGGATCCTTTAGAAAAAAATCCTTTCCATATTCATACAACTATTAAAGAAACCTCTGCAAAATTATGAAATATAAACTGGAAAAAAGTAAGAAAAAGAGT
>JAVHSE010000007.1:0-1174 GCA_036172015.1 Patescibacteria group bacterium
CTTTTTCTTACTTTTTTCCAGTTTATATTTCATAATTTTGCAGAGGTTTCTATATTTCTTTTTTTGCTTACACTATTTCAATGAAAGAATCTTTTAAACAAAAGATGAATTGAATAAAAGCTACGATTTGAAGTGTATGTGAATCTTTAAGAAAAGAATCATTAATTGAGCTCTTTAAGAAAATTTATGCTTTTTGAGTTAAACAAATACCTTTACAATCAGCTTTATTGGATTTAGGTTTTTGAAAAATCGCAAAATTTTAGTTATTTTACATAAAGAAATACTGGGATTGTATTAAATTGTGGATTAGATGGCCAAGATTCACCACATCAATCACCATGATTATGATAATGACGAGAAAAGCTTGTTGTATCACCACTAATGGATGAAAACGCTCATATTCATCAAACAGTATTGTATCAATTTGGACCATTTGTTTGATTATTTCAATATCATATAATCGCTGCTAGCCAACCATATCATGGAGTCCAATTATTTATAGTAACATTAGTATTAGCATGACTCTTATCTGCAACATAAAATCAATAATTATAGGATTTATCAATCAATCCTATATTATTACAGCTATTCATTCCTGTCCATAAATTATCTATTCAACCAGACTCTAAATTTCAATAAAATGGTGTTTTTGCATTTACTCTTTGATATATGGAATCACTATATATATTGAATCCTATAATAATCTTTCAGTTTATATTATTTCATATTTTAATCTTATTAAATCAAACCAATGAATACGCAGTATTTCTACAATTATTATTATCTGAAGTATTTAAACAACTTAACTCTGATATATTATTTGAATTTCACCAAATTGACTTATTTCATGAAAATTCTGTATTATTTCAAGATTTTATTTTCATAACCAACGTCCATCCACCTCAATCAGTAGTCATATCACAATATACATTAAACGATTCTCATCATTGTACTATTTTATATATTCCATTTTTATTTATAAGTGAACCATTTGATTGAAGATAATCATTACAACTTGTTTTTAATCATCCAGCACTCATAGTTCAAATAATAGGATTTAAATCTTGTCCACTTCAAGTAAGTATATTAGTATTCGTAATCATTCCTTTATATATTTTATTATCTTTCAATATATCAATTCCCGTTCCACTTACTGGACTATTATCTTCATTTA
>JAVHSE010000008.1:0-5572 GCA_036172015.1 Patescibacteria group bacterium
AAAAACTCTCTCCATTTGGAGAGAGTTTTTATTATTTTACTCAATATTTCTTTTTAAATACAATATAAAACAAACTTGGCAACACAAGAAGTGTTAAAAATGTGGAAGCTGTCAAACCAAATATAATAGAAAGTCAAAGCGAAGTCCAAGTTGGATTACTGAGTGTTAAAGGAATCATCCCAAGAACCGTACAAATAGAAGTCAAAAGTACTGGCTCGAGTCTCGAAACTCAGGCATCAATAATCGATTCATTAAATGGAATATTTTCTTTTAGATTTTGATTAATTTTATCAAAAAGTATGATTCCATTTCTGACAACAATTCCAAATAAAGCAACCAGTCAAATAAGTCCAGGAAAACTTAATGGTTGATTAAATAATGTGAGTCAGTAAAATACTCAAATAAGTGATAAAGGAATAGTAAGAAGTACCAAAACTGATTGACGAAATGAATCGTATAAAAGTATAAGAGTGGCAATAATAAATATTACTCAAAACAAAAGTGCGATTAATAAACTTTGTATTGATTTTGCATTTTCTTCATTTGCTCCACCAGTAATAAATTCATAATTAGCTGGAATAGGATATGTTTTCATTTTTTCATTAAATTTTTTCATTATTTCAGCTCAAGTTGTTCATTTTTTTGCTGATGCCGTTACGGTTACTATTCTTTTTTGATCAACTCTGGTGATAGAAAAAACAGAAGGTTTAAATTTTTCTTTCATCAAATCTCTCAAATATACATTTTGTCCTTTATTATTTTTTAGTTTTAAATCTTTTATTTTATCCAAAGTATCAGTACTTTGGATATCATATTTTGTTTTTATAATAATTTCATCTTTTCCTTTATATATCTTACTCGCATCTATTCCATCAATCGTATTTTTCAAAAATACTCATACTTGAGGAAGAGTTATATCATACAAAGCAAGTTTTGTTCCATCAAAAGAAAAATTGTATTCAAAAGGAAGAGGTTTTCTTGAAGTCGTAATATCTTGAGTTCAAGGAATTTGAGTAAGTGTTTTTTTTACATCACGAGCTATTTTATCAAGTACAATGAAATCTTCTCCAGAAATTTTGAGTTCAAAATCACTTCATGATGGAGGTCCACTTGATGATTCAATCACTGTCACTTTAAAATCTTTTATTTTATTCACCTCATTTCTCAAACGAGCTCAAATATCAATAGAAGTTTCTTTTCTTCCATATTCTTTTTTAATCAAATTAATACTAATACTTGCATAATTTGAAGCATTACTACTTCATCCACTACTTTTTCAAATACTTGCGAGTCATCAAATAGAAGTCGAAAAATTGGTAATTTCTTTTTCTTTTAAGAGTAGTGTTTCTACTCTTTTTGTCAATTCACTCATTTTTTCAATTTTAGTTCCTGGTTCAGCTTCTATATTGATAAATATATTATCTTGATCTCATTTTGGAAAAAAATCACTTTTGAGTATTCCCATCACTGGAAGAGCCAGTGCAGAGAGAAAAATGAGAAATATAAATCATAATAATCTTTTTACTCTCGAAGTTTTTTCTACTAAATAAGTAATTGTGTTTCCATAGAAAATTTCTAATTTATGAAGAGAAATAAATCCATTATCCAGCATTTCACTTAATGAATTTTTTTGATTTGAAGATTTTGATCAAAATATAACAGCTAAACTTGGATTGATAGTTAAAGCTACCAAGAGTGAAGCTAAAAGTGTGATAGTAATGACAAATGGAATAGAAAATATAAATTTTCCTATAATACCAGTCATAAACAACATAGCTGAAAATATCCATACAACAGTAAAAGTAGTGGTAATAAGTACTTTATGATAATCTCTCAAAACCAAAATAGCTGATTGTCGCATGGTAAATTTTCCGGTTGATTTATATTGATTGATAGCAGAAATCACCACAATTGCATCGTCTACTAAAAGTCAAAGAGATAATATCAAAGCAAACATCGAAAGAAAATTTAAAGTTTGTCCAGCAATATTCATGACCGTAAAAGTTATCAAAAATACGAGTGGAACAGCTGTTCCAGCAACGAGAGCTTCTTTAATACCAATAATAAGAAATAAAGTAATAAAAACTAAAAATACGGTAATAAGTCCATCACGAATAAGATGACTCAAATCAAGTTTAATTCTTTCTGATTGATCAATAACAGTCGTAAAAATAAGTTCTTGAGGAATAATTTTTTTTGTAACTAAATCTTTCAGAGTTGCTTCTCCATCTGTTACCAGATCAACAATAGATCCTCAACTTTTTTTGACGACTCAAAGAGTAATAGCTGTTTTTGAAGGTTTTCCTCCAACTGAAAGTCTCGCAAGAGAAGTAACTTTTTTCGGTGATTCTGAAATAGTGGCAATATCTTTGAGAAGTACGATTCATGTTTCTCATAATTTGGTAATTACCACTTCTTTGAGAACATTGATATTATAAAATCTTTCATCAATAGTCAGAGAGTGAGTATATTCTCCTATATCAAAATTTCCAATTGGAAAAGTAAAATTTTTTGCTTGAATAGCACTATTGACTTGAGCAATAGTCAATCAAAATGCTTCCAGTTTTTTAGGGTCAATCGATACTAAAAACTCACTTTCTTGTCATCATGAAATTCTCACTTCTGATATAAGAGATATTTTTTCTAATTCATCTCGAATAATTTTTGCATAACGATAGAGAGTAAAATCATCATAATCTCATGAAATTGAAAAAGTCCAAATTGGAGTATCTGAAAAAGAAAATTCTTTTACAATTGGTTCTTTTATATCACTTGGAAGAGTTGGTTTCACTTCATCAACTTTATCTTTCAATTCTCTCACGGCACTCGTCGTATCAACATTTGATTTAAATTGTACCGTAATACTTGATAATCCATTTTGACTATTGGAAGTCATGGTATCAATTCATTTAATTTTTGAAATTTCTTTTTCTAATTTTTTGGTGACTAAATCCTCCATGCTTTCTGGAGTTGCTCATGGTAAAACAACAATAACAGAAGCAATTCAAATATTTATTTCTGGTTGTGATTCAAGTGGAAGTGCTTTTAATCCGATCCATCCAGCAATCATGATCATAATAATCACCAAAAGTGTAAATCTTTTTCTATCAATAAAAAATGCATACCATGAAGTATCTAATTGTGTATCATACTCAAGTTTATCAAGATATTGAGATTCCATTTTTTTTGTCATATTGTTTTATATTAATTGATAAAAATAAATTATTGAATTATATCTCATTCACTCAAATTGAGAGTTCCTGAAATCACAATTTTATCTCATACTTTGAGTCCATTTGTCACAACAACTTCATGACTATTACTTTCTCCTATTTGAATCATTTGTGTTTTTAAAACATTTCCACTTCCAACGAGATAGACATAAAAATCTCAAGTATTTCCTGTAATAAGAGAAGTAAAAGGTATAATTAATTTATTATTTTCAATTGAGATTTTTTTTATATATACATCAACATAATCTCCTAATACCAATTTATCAGATACATTTATATTATTACTTTTCATTTCAATATTATACATTTTTGTCATCATATCAGCAGAACTTGATACTAAAGTGATTACTCCAGTAGAAGTGAATCAATTTTTTGAGATCATCACTTCTTGTCATATTTTTAAAAATTTTATATTATCAGAATTTACCTCTGTTTTAATAATTTTACTTTGATTTTTTGATATCGCAAAAACAGGAGTTCCAGGATTTACCAAAGTTCAAACCTCAATATTTTTTGAAGTAATAATTCCATCATATGGAGCTTTTATAGTACTATTATCGAGTTGTTGTAATAAAGAGTTTTTTTGTCCGGTTACTCCATCCAGTTGTGATTTTACTCCAGCTAAACTGGAATCTAGTTTTGCTTTGGTAGAATTGTATTGATTTTGAGCTATTTTTAAAGCATTATCAACACTATCTCTGGTTTGTTTAATACTTGCAATCGTGCTTTCTAATTGATTTTTTGCTAAACTTTCATTTCCATTCATACTATCAGAACTCGTTCCAATTCATAACTTGGTGTTTTCTAAACTTGTTTTTGCTATACTTACAGCTTGTTCTAAACTACTCTTTTGAGTAGAAAGTGTTATTTTTGTAGTATTTATAGTATTTTCTAAATCAAGGAGGCTATTATCAATATCTGTAGAAGTATTTTTTAAAGCAACTATTCCAGAGTTTACTCAAAGTAAAATAGATTGGTTCGCTTTTATAGTTGTTTTCATAGCAGTAAGAGTTGTTTCTGAAAAACTTGATGAAGTAATAGAGTTATCTCATACGAGAACCATTTTTTCATAGAGTAGAATAACTTTTTGTGCTAATTTTTGAATGTGAGTAAATTTTGTTGCTACATCTTCATTTGAATTTTTTATATCTTTGATACTGATCAGATTTGATGAAAGTAAAGTTTCTGCTTCTGTTTTAAAATTGGTATTTTTTGCAGATAAATATATTTCATAACTATCATTGAGGTTTTTATTATTATCAGTTACTCATAAAATAGTATCTGCATAAGTAAGAGAACTCTCTATAGAAGCTAAACTCGAAGTAATCGTTGAATCTATAGTATCAGACAATCCATTTTTTTTATCTTGCAATGATTTTAATTTAATATCAAATCATTTGAGAGTTTCAGATGTATTCGTTTCAAAATTTGTAAGGCTTAACTTTGCATTTTCATAAGACTTTTGTGCCAAATCTAAAAGAGTTACGGAAGAATTATTCGTATTTTTTACTTGAGTTTTAATATTATCAAGTTGAGTTTGAACTATTTTTAATTGTTGATCAGTCGAAGTATAGGTATTATCTCTGGTATTTTTTGCATTTTCAAGTTGAACTTTTGCTGAATCAAGATCTTTTGCAATCGATTCTTTGGTAAGATCAAAAATATTTACCGTATTATTATAAGAATTCTTCGCTGTAGTTAAATTCGTAGAAAGAAGATTTGTTTTCGTATCTATCATTGCCAATATAGCTCAGTCTTTTACGGTATCTCAAACTTTATAATTTACTTGTTGTATGGTTCCAGAGATTTGTGATGAAAGAGTCGTTTCTTGAGAAGAAGCAACTTTTCCAGTAAATTTTAATTCTTCACTAAATGGCTGTTCACTTAAAACTTGAGTTTCAGCATATTTCGTTATTATTTCTTCCTTTTGAGTCGTTACTATTTCAGTTTTTGAACATGAAAATATAAAAAAACTTGGAATCATAAGAGTAGTAATTATTTTTTTCATAGAGTTAATTTTAATAAATAAAAGTAGTAATTTATAAATAATTTTGAAAATTATTTTTCTCCATCAAATCACTCATTTTTCAAATAATCAAGTAATTCGTTCATATTTTCATTTTTAATAATTCAAATAAATTTATCATCTTTCAAAATAATAGTCATACTATCTCAAGGAATTATATTCAATTTATCCCTAATTTCCTTTGGAATTACAATTTGACCTTTTGGTCAAACGGTAGTCGTTCAAAAAAGTTTCATATTACACATATATATAAAAGTTATAAAAGTAAGTAAAGTTATACTAGAGTATATGGATATAAAAATAAAAGTCAAAA
>JAVHSE010000009.1:0-19917 GCA_036172015.1 Patescibacteria group bacterium
ATTTTTTCAAATTGGAAATCAAAATCTAATATTTATTTGAGTAAATGGTACTTTTACTGTTGTCCATGCAACTTTTTCTCATCTGAGTAAAAATATTTTATTATATCAGACAAGGGATCCGTTTAAAATTTGATTTACACTTGATAGAACACTTTCTTTTTCTTTTCAAGCATAGGTAGTTCAAATTTGATTCTCTTCTTTACCAGTAAATTCTTTCAGTGATAAATTAGATATAATTCTATCATGACCATCACAAACAGAAACAAAACTTTTTGTTCTGAGATAAATTTGAATGAAATATCATTCCACAAATTCTTTTAACTCCTCTATTAAAGATATTAAAAGAATTTTATTATTTTTTCACCCCAAAATATAATCAGCTTCTCATTGAATGCTTCTTATAAGTTGAATAGTATTATTTGGATGATAGTTTATTTCTTTTATGAGTGAAAAATCAATGGTTTGAAGAAATTTTTTTATATTTTCATCAATTCAACGAAAAGAAAGAGTATCTTGTGAATAATTATATTTTTCCATTTTCTATTTTTAATGAGTAATTCTCATACTCTTACTATCTAAGAGTTTTCTTTTTTTATTGATAAGATCGATATATTTCAATGAAAGGAAAAAACTTCATTTTGAATTTAGTACCTTTACTCACATAAATACACCATTTTGATCAAATATACTTTGACCAATTCCATTTTTTTCTTCATAATTTTTTGATATAATTCAAGCAGAAATAAGTTCTTCTCAAATCAGTTTAAAGTATTTCACTATATACATATTTTCATCCGCATATTTTAAACTATCTTCTAATTTTATAATTTCTCAATGAGAAAGTGTTTTAATTTCGGTAATTCAATAACTAGTTCCAATTCATCATTGGAAAAGTCATATTTTTTTAGTATATTCAAAAAAGCCTTGTCTAATCTTATCTACTTTATGAGATATTTCTTCTATATTATCAGATTCGAATAATATAACAAATTCATCTCCATGTAATCTATAAAGAAAATCAAAGTTCATTCTTATACTCTGTTGAATAAATTTTACTAATTCTTTTAATACGAGATCTCCAGCTTCGTGTCAAAACTTATCATTTATTCATTTAAAATTATCAATATCGAGCATTACTTCTATACAAGATTTTTCCCTTCTTGAATTATTTATTTTTTCTTCAAAATGTGTTTCTAATGCTGTAAAATTATTACATCCAGTAAGTTTATCGGTAAGTAATTTTTTTTCTGTTTCACGAAGACAAGCTAATATTTCTTCTTGACTAGAAAGATATCTGGCAAATCTTAAACTTCAGCCTTCTTTATCTACTAATACATTCCATAAAAAAGTTTTTTCTTTTCCAAATTTTGTAGTAAGAGTAAAAGTAATATTTTGATATCATTGTTTCGTAGTAGCTAAAATTTTTAAATATTGTTTTACTTTTTCTAAATTAGCTCATTTATATAAGAGTGATTCATACTCTCATCTTTTTTCTCTATATATATTTCAAGCTGAATCTATTTTTTCTACTATCTCATTATAATAATTCAAAATTTCTTCTTTTTTATATCATGTTTCCTCAGTCATTTTTTTATTCCATAAAAGAGGTTTTCAAAATATATCACAATATGAAATTGGTTCAAAAAAATCTTCAAATAAAGATAAAGTATCTTCTTTTGTTTCACTTAAATTTTCACTGGTAAAATCATATTTCGATTTGTTTCATTTTTTATTTTTAATATGGAGGTATACTACATAAAAAGCTAAAATAAAAGATTCAAAATAAACGAGTGATCCAGGAATAAAACCATTTACTAAGACCATTCATCCACTGGTAAATGAAAATATTCAAAAACTTTTTTTTGATATTTCTCCTCAAGCTTTAACTTTTACTATTGTGGCATAATAAGCATATCAATATAAAAATCATAAAACAAGAGCCTTTAAAATACTTTCTAAAGACCAATTATACTCTCTACTTAATAAAGATTGAAGTTCAGATTTAAAAGTTGGTTCAGAAATAATTTCTTTTATTTCTTGTTTTTGTTCTTGAGTAAAATTTGGTATTTGAGATAAATGTTTATCAAGTAAAATATTCAACTCTGTTTGATTTGAAAAATCTTTTTTTAAAACATGAGAAACATTTGATTTCGATCCATCAACAACACTCTGAGTATCAAAAGAAGAATTTTCTTTTATTCCAGCTCAAAATGCTAATCATGATGATAATAATACAGTTGGTATAATTTTTTTCATGGAATTATTTTTAATTTTAAGGTACCATTATATTAAAAATAAAAATAATTCAAATTTTTTTTATTTTTTAAAATCCTCTAATTTTGGATATATTCTCATTTTATTTTTTTCTACTTTATTTTTTGATTTTGAATACACATTGAGAGCATTTTGAATACATATTTTTGCTCTTGTTTCTGGTGTTAATTTATTTAAAAAACTATTAAATCTTGCATTAATTATTCCAATTTGTTCAAATGCATCTCATAAAACATCACTTCATATCATAATTCTATCCGAAAATTCTTCGCTCATATCAACCCAATCCTGCATACTTACTTCACTTACTGCAATAATTTCATCAAAAATAACCCAAGAAAAATCAACATAAAGTCAAGGATATTCACTTAATAATCTTGAAATCATTTTTGTATAATATGGTGCTCTGAGTCGACGAGATGCTCAACAATGAGCAAGTACTACTCTTGCTTTTGGAAATTCTCTAATAATAGTTTCCATTTCATACAAAAATTTTGGATAATCCGATATACCTGGTGCTGTAATATTATTATGAATACATAAAGGAAGATCATATTTAGTAATAAATTCAAAAAGTTTTTTGGTAGCTAAGGTATTCATCCTTGGTGGTTCCCCATAGGTCATATGAGTTAAATCATCATGCCTATAAAACACCTCCCCTACTCAATAAAAAACTCATGGAAATGTTTCATAAGTACCAATAATATGTTCTACACTATTTATATCCATAGGATTAAATCAGCATAACAATGGAAAAAATCTTTTTCTTTCTTGTATATTTAAACTTAAATACTCTTTTGCTACTATTGCATCGGTATTTGAATAATAATAACACGGGTTATCATCATCGAGATAATACCCAGGTCTTTGTCTTTCATTTTCTTGCCAAATTTTTATCACAGGCATACCAAAAATCACTCAAGCTGTAATATTTGATTTATCCATATATTTTAAAAGATTTTTTAATCAAGAAGTTTTTTGATTAAAATCAACTATATGAATATGAGCATCTATCATAGGATATTTACATCCAGTGAGTTTATCAAGTTTTGTGAGTTCTTTTTCAAAAAGTTCAATATCTCATCATAATTCTTCTTTGATAGTATTTTCTATAATGGTTTTATTTATTTTCATATTATTTATGCTAAAAAATTTAAAAATATTTTTTCTTTATTTTGTGGTAATTTCATCATAAAATCATAAAATTCTTTTTCTGTTTTAAAAAGATTTAATATTTCGTTTTTATTATATTTTTTTAAAAGTTCTTTTGCTTTTTTTAATGTTAATCATTTCAGCATAACCAGAAGATTTTGAGTTGTTTTTATTTTTGTTTTTATTCCATCGAGTCCAATTATATTCATTAAATAATCTTTATTTTCATCGCTCAGATAATGAAGTATCATGATAATTTCGTTGGTAGATAAAAATATATTTTTTACAAAATCATGACCAAGTAATATTAAAAATTCTCTTTCAGAAGTTCCATATAACCATTCAATAATATTTCATAAATCTCTGGCATCAAAGAGTATTTTTGTCAATCATTTTACTCTTAAAATTGATAAAAGTCTTATTTTATTTGATTCATTTGGAATTTTTGAAATAATTTCAGCAAGTTCTTCAGAACTATTGATTAAATGAATAAGAATATCTCAGAGTTTTACTAAAAGAAGAAAAGAATTTTTTTCATTGAGATATTTTAAACAATTCAATAATCATTGGTATGAAGTGATAATATATTCTAAATCACTATCTATTTCCATTAAAATATTCCACGAAATAACTGATGATACTTTTGATGAAGAATAAAATAATTTAAAAATGAGTTCTAAATCTTTTTCATCTTTAATAGAATATTTTTTCTCTGATATAATGAAACTATACTCTTTCATAGTCAATATTTAATAATAATCAATTTTTATTTTACCACAACAGAAAGAAAAATGCAAAAAAATTTGTATTTTTATAAAAATATATAAGATAATACCTTAAATTATTATTTTTATAAAAAATATGGAAGCAAAAGATTTAGAAATTTTTAAAAATGAAAGAAAAAATACGACTGGAAGTATATTACAGGTATGAAAAATTATAAAAGGAACATTATGAGAAATTAAAAAAATTTTAATACAAAATAATTGTTATTCTGAGGAAATTGAGAATGATTCAAAAGAAATTTTAACAAGGGCTTATATGTTAGATGCTCTTTTTAATCCTTTACAATCAAAAGATAATGCAGAATGGGATTTAAATGAATTTGATTTTACACAAAATTATATGACAGTATTATGAAATTTAGATGAAATAGATAAATCAATAGAAAATGAAATATATTATCTTACCCCATCTATATGAGTTTTCTTCCAATGACAACCATTATTTCTCAATCATAATTATATAGAAGCACTCTGAGCAGAAAGTGAAGCAAGTTTAAAAGCTGATATAAAAAATGGAATTGCTTTAAAAAAATATTATAAAGTTTGAGATGATATCAAGGCTATTGAAGCTGTTTCAAAATTATCTGCATGAGAATGATATAAAAATTTAGAATTGACAACAAAAAAATGAAAAATATTATCTTGGAATAGTTTTTGAAGTAGAGAATGATTAGAAATCAGAATATGAAATGACATAACTGAATGAACCTTCAATAAAAGAGAAAATAATTTAGAATGATTTTCCGGAATAAATTTAGAAACTCGTAGGTTTATTTTACAATATGCATCAAAAATAAATTCTCTGATTTGATTAAATCTTGATATGAAGAATAAACTTATTATATTTTGAATTTTATCAAATATACTTGATAAAATATGGAATGATTGACAATTTTTGATGAATATAACTCTTGATGATAAAAAAGAATATGAAATGCTTTTTAATACCAATTATGCATTTGCATTAAAAAGACATAAAACTGAAATTGAAGCAAAAATTAAAAATCAAACTCTTTGGTCAGAAACATATAATGAAGATATCATTTTACTTATAAAATGACTTATGATGTGTTTAAAAGATGATGGTTACTATGTAGCGGATTTCCCATTAAAAGATAAAAATGGAAAATGAAAAATATACTCATGGTTAAGATTTTTCATTCAAGATAAAGATTTTGATATTAATAGAACTTTTTGAATAGGAACGAATGCTATTTCAAAAGATAATGCTGAGATAAGAAAATTTTTAAATTGAAATTAGTTTTTATTCAAAAGATTTGAATAATAATAAATTAAGAAACTATTGACAATAAGAATTATTTATATATAAATAATTCTTATTTTTTAATTTTTTGTTTATGTCAAAAGCACTTATACACTATATTTGAGGTATTGATGATAAAGAAATTTGAGCAAATCTAACTGGCTCTCAAACTATTTTTACACTTGATATAGGAAAAACAAAAAATCCAAAAATAGTCATCGATGCTGGAGCTGTTCAATGAGTAAAAAAAGCTCTTGAATTTAATAAAACAATTAAATCAGAAGTACTCAGTGCAGAATTTTTAATCATAACTCATGCACATAGTGATCATGCTGGAATGGTTCCTTATTTATATAAAAAAGGATTTTCAGGGAGAATTATTATGACAAAATTAACTCAATTGCAATCAAAAGAAATGTGGCTTGATTATGTCAGGCTCACTGAAAATGAAATTGAAAAAGTGAAAGAAATAAATGCGAAAATTGCCAAAAAACTTCATGAAGCACTTCAAATCGTGGAACATTTTAAAATAATAAATGATAAAAAATCAAGTGATAAAAAATTTAAAAATAGTGAAAAATATTTAATAAAGATATTAGGTATAAAAAAGTTTGAAGAAGCTTATAATGAGTCAATTGCGATTTTAAAAGAATATTGAGTTGAGTGTGAAAATGATATTTGATCTGTGTTAAATGAAGTTCCTGAATTATTATTTACGACCGATGATATTGACGAAGTGTATGCAAAAATTGAAACATTAGAATTACATGAAGAAATGGAACTTCAAAATTTTCATCCTATCAATTCTGGAAAAGATGAAAAAATACTCCAATTCCCAGAAATGGTAAAAAACGGATATAATAAACCAATTCCAGTGATGAGTTTATTAATATGAACGGTCACTTCGAAACTTCAATCTCAAATAAAAAAAATATCAAAAGAATCCAAGGAAAATGAACAAATACAAAGTGAAAATGAAGGGCTCTCTGAAAAAATAAAATTTGCTCTGAGTTTTATCAAACTTTATGAAGAACAATGAGTCAATCTATCAAATTTTGAAAAAGAATACAGTGAATTATTATCAGAAGATAGTGAAAAATTAATACATAAAATTCAAGAACTTTCTCAAATCGATTTTAATGGAAAAAAATATAATATCGTTGATTTAATACAAATATATAAAAATTTTAGTTTTAAATTTCCAGAATCAAAAGATGAATATGAAAAAATTGTAAGTGAGCTTGAGAGTTTATGAATAGAAACAGAAAGTGATATTTATAAACATTTATGAGAACTTCCAGAAAAAGAATATGAAACAAAAGATATAAAATCTGCTTTAAAACAAGCTTTATATTCTCATTGATGAAAAACTTATCTTCAAAAATATGCTGTGAGTATTCATTATATGAATGATTTTTCTCCAAAAGAAATACTTGGGTTTTTAAAAGATAAAAAAAGAGTGTTTATAGCAGAAAATATATATGAAAAAATTATCTCTAAAATACACAAATTTATTATTGAAAATGAAGAAAATATAAAAAGAAATGCTGAGTTACAAGAATCTCTGTATAATGCTTTTGATATGATTCAAATGTATGAATGAGATAGAGAATTATATCTCAAAAACTATAAAAAAGAATATAAAAAAGCTCAATCGTTTCTAGTAAATTACAAAAGAGAAAGTATTCTAGAAAGTATATATAGTATTGATGAATTAGATAATATTATTGATATAAATTATAATATTTTACCAAAAGATAAAACTATTATTCATATAAAAAAACTCAATGATTCGAGATTGTATGATATTTTAATATCTCAAAATAAAAATATAGTATATTATTTTGAACCAAAAATCAGATCAAGAATAAAAGAAAAACTCAGTGAATATATTGCAAAAATTGAAGTAAAAAAAATACTGGCTCAAAAAAATCATGAAATATATAAAAAATATATAAATTTTATAAAAGTATACGAAGGAGGAGAAAAAGTCAATATAACTTCTGAAGAATATAATCATGCAAAATCATTTCTTGCAAAACATAATATAACTAACAAAGAAGATATTAAAAACTATAATTTTTTTAATGTAGATATACCTTATACACAAAAAGATATTGAAAGTTCTATAGCAATGATTCAGAGAGTAAATGAGCATTTTTCATTGGAAGATGATATTGAGTTTATTTATATTGATTCTCTTGATGATGAAAGAATATATGATCTGCCTTATAATTATACACATAATAATAAAATTATCGTTATAAAAGAAGAATTCAAAGAAGAAATAAGAAAAAAATTATCACAATGAATATGAAATAGTTTTAGAATATCAAATCAAAGAAGAAAAAAAAGAAATGAACTCAATGACAAATTAAAACTTGCTACCTTTTATAAAGAAAAATATGAATTTTTATTTGATTTAGAATGATATGAAAATGCAAGAGATTTTTATAATGCATTGATAGGAAGAAATCTACAAATCAGAAAAATAACAGAAAAATTAAATAAAATTTATTTCGCACTCGAATTAAAAAAGAAACTTACGACTGGAACCAGGGAACAAGAAAGTGAATATATCGAAGCAAAAAAACTCTTAACTCAGTATAATATACATGATGTCAGTGATATTGGGAAAGTTTTGAAAGTTCCATATCTTTTGCCATATTCTATTGAAGATGTTAAAAAAGCTATCAGTTTACTCAAAAGTGTTCATATTGATAGAAATCAAGATATTTTAGAAAGTATTAAACTTAATTTTTTTGATGCATGACATATAGAATGAAGTGTTCAAGTAGTTCTTACTACAGTAGTAAGTGCTGTGAATAATATTTTGAATGGATGAGTAAAAAATCAAAAAAATATTCATACTGGAAGACAAAGAAAAATTCATCATATCAATTATTGATTTTCATGAGATCTTTGAAGAATAAAAGATCCAAATCTTGCTGGAAGTCCTGAAACTATACCTTTTAAATTAGATTATTATCAAACGGAATCAACCTATGCTGGAAGAAATCATTTAGACAAAGAAATCAGTATAAATAGACTTTTTTCTTCTATAGAATCTTCTGCATGAAAAATACTTATTCCTGCATTTTCTATGCAAAGAACCCAAGAATTACTGATGATATTACTCGAACAAAGATTAGTATCTCAAAAAAATATAGATCAATTAAAAGAAGTAGAAACTGAAAAACTTCATTATGAAACAGAATGAGTTATTCTATTAACCAATTCAAATCCAACTGAAATAAAAGAAAAAAAATCTGAATTAACAAAAAGAATTCAGAATCTAGAAGCAAGAATAAATTATTTAAAAACACAAATATTTGATATAGATATCGTTTTAGACAGTCCTTTAAGTGAAAAAATAACGAAAATTTATATCGAGAATTGCTGAAAAAAATATAATCTTTTAGATAAAGAAGTTCAAATAAAATTATTTTGAAAAGAAATTATTACCTATATAAAACAAAGTAATTCAAATACAGAAGATATCGATGATGGAAGAATAAGTTTTGATGATTTATATGATTGAGAAAGAAGAGATAAAAAAGAAATTATCTTTTCAGCATCTTGAATGTGAGATGGGTGAGCAATTGTCAGTCATTTAAAAGAAAATCTTCAAAATTCAAAATCAAAAATTATTTGGGTGTGATATTGTCCTCCAAATACCAGATGATGAAAAATAAAATCTGGAGATGATTTTATTAGTATCGAAGGAGAACCATATGAACTCAAATGTGAAGTTGATGATATTCCTTGATTTTCTTGACATATTGATGAAGAGGAACTTATTGGATTTCTCAATGAAATGGAATTTACTAAATGAGCTCTCATTGCTTTTACTCATGGAGATAAAAAAAGATTTTTACTCTCAAAAAAAGTACAATCAACTCTGGATGAAATTTGAAAAAAAGTCAAAACAGTGGTTCCAAAACTCTGAGATACATTTATTATAAAAATATAATTATGAAACAATTATTACCTTGAACTTGATGAACTGGATAAGAAATATAAAATTATTTATTTTTTAAACTTCAAAAAATGTTATCGTTATCAAACTGAGATATAATGGATATTTATGGAAATATAATTACTTCTGAAGAAAGAGAAAAAATTATTCAATCAGTACATGAACTTCCTGTTATGAAGTTTCAGGATGATATTACTCATATTGTTTGAAATAATCCTATTACTATTATCCAATGAGAAACAGGATCATGAAAAACAACTCAAGTTCCGCAAATACTGGAAAAGTTTTGACATATAATAACCACCGAACCGAGAGTTATTTCAGCTATTTCTGTTGCTGATAGAGTCAGTCGTGTCATTATGGCTAAAACATGAGATAGAAATTATAGTTTAGGTATGAAAGTTTGATATAGAACCGGTCAACAAGTGAGTTCAGAACATACTTCAAAAATATCATTTCATACTGATGGATTAGAAGCTATGAGACAATGAATTTCGTGAATATATTCAGATGTTTTAATTCTTGATGAAGTACATTGATATAGTATTCCAACTGAAATGATAGCAAGTAATATAAGAAATTATATGCTTGAGACAAAAAGAAAATTAAAACTTGTTTTAATGTCGGCTACATTAAATCCGTATATATTACAAGATTATTTTAAACAAGTTTCATCTGATATTCCAGTCATAAAAATACCTGGAAGAAATCATAAAGTGGAAAAACATTTTTTAACCAATAGTGATTATGTAAAAACAGTATGTAATCACTATAAAGAAAAGAAAAATATACTTCTTTTTGTAGAATGAAAAAAAGAAATAGAATGAGCTATTATGTCACTCAAAAGACAATTATGAGAATCAGCTCTTATATTTCCTCTTCATTCAGAACTTTCTATAGAAGAACAAGTAAAATTATTAAAAAAAGAGCACGATGATCCAATAATAGTTGTTTCAACCAATATAGCTGAAGAAAGCATTACTCTTGAATATATAGATGCTGTCGTTGATATAGGAAAAGAAAAAACTCTTTTTGTGAATAATTATGGAATAGATGAACTCAGAACTATCGATATAGCGAAATCAAACAGCATTCAAAAAGCTGGAAGAGCTGGAAGAACTCATGATGGAGTGTATACATTTAATAGTGAAACTGATTATGAATCTCTCAGAGATTTCCCCATAGCTCCTATCGAAAAAGAAAAACTCGATAAATATATACTCATATCTTTGATAGATACTATTGATGTATTAGCAAATTTTGAAAAACAATTTATTCATAAACCATCAAGTGATTTATTAAAATTATCATATAACAGACTCAGATCTCTTTGAGCGATTCATACAAATGGTAAAATAACTCAATTATGAATTGATATACTCAAATTTCCAGTATCAGTAGATAATGCTATTATCCTCATTGAATCCATACAAAAATGATGTAGTGAAATAATCATTCCGATGGTAGCTATGTTAGAAAAAAAATGATTTGTATCAAAAAATTGAGATTGGAAAAATATAAAAATGGGTGGAAAAACTCAATGAGATCTTTTTTCTTATCTTGATTTATTTCAATTTATTACTTCTACTCATATCAGTAATGGGAAAAGAAATCTTTTAAAAGATTTCTGAGTTGATGAAAATAAATTGAAACTTTTTCAAGAACTTGATGGGAAAAAAATGCTTTTTGAAGTCGTAAATCTTGATATCATTTGAATTAAAACGAAAAAAGTTCAAGAAATTTATAATATGATTCAACTGTTAAAAGAAAAATTTGAAAAAGTTTGATATAAAATTTGAAAAAATACAAATATTGATGATATAAAATCATGTTTAGTATCATGAAATTTGCATAATATTTTTGTATATAATGAAAAAAATTGAGGTTTTTTTGACTATCATAAGCAAATACCTATTAACTTTATTCCTGGGGATATTTCTCTTGTTGAACTCCTAAATGGATGAATTTATATAGGATCTCCATTTATTATTTGATGATCTCCAGATCAAAATATTATTACCAATTTAATAAAAATAGATGAAGGAATTATAAAAGAATATTGTGATAAAATGATAGACGGTGATATTCGGGAAATATTTTGACATTCAAATCCAAATTATAAACATTCTCATATATCTCAATGAAATATATGAGAATTCAATATTGATGAAATAAGTTTTAATATCCCTGCTGAATTAAAAATATTAAAAGATAAAAGCAAAGCAAAACATTATCTTGCTAAAAATTGGTTACCATATTTTTTAGTAAACCATAACAAAAATTATATTGATTTTATAAAAAGATCAAAATTAAACCCATCAATTTTTTGCGAATTACTCAAAAAAATTACTCTTTCAAAAATTCAAAAAATCAATCCAGACAATCTAGAAAAAACAATTTATATATTTCAAAATGATGAAGAAATTTTTGATGAATTTATTGAAAGTGACGATATAAATATCAAAGCTTTTCTTGATTGAAAAATAAAAACAACTCAAGATTTTGCTTCTATAGAAGCAAAAAAATAATTCCCTTTGAGGCTATCTCAAAAATTTACGTATCATTTTATATACACCGAAGAAAGTGGAATGGAAATAAAAAATCATACCACTTTTTTTTGCTAAATTTCATACAATATGATAGAATCTATTTATATTTATATTTTTAAACTTTTTTAAAATGGCTTTATCTTACGAATCATCTATACATTCTCTCGAAGAACAAGGAAGATTAATAAACAACTCTTACAAAAAAAATACTGACCTTATTTGAAAATGAGTAGATAAACTCCTAGGAGTCTTTTGAGGTGAAACGGTAGAAAAAATATATAAAGATCAGATTATAAATATACAACAACAAGCAAAAAAACTCCTTACCGAACTTCATGCAGAAACTCTTACACAAGAACAAAAAGTAAGACTCGAAAGATTAAAGGATGGAAAATTAGAAGATATATGAGTCATGCAAATGATACAAAATACTGATATGAAACAAGCTATAGTAAATACTGGGTATGCTGTAAAATGAGAATTTATTGGAACACTTCATGGATTACAAGTTATGATTACGGGAGTATTTGATCTTGCGATTTTTATGGGGAAATATACAGAAAGTATACTTGGGATCCATCCAGAATATAAAGAAAAAATCAATGAACAAGCAAGTCAACTCTATGATTGGATAAAAAAAGAATGAAGAATATGAGTTCAAGATAAGATATTTGAACTTATCGATCAAGAAATGATACGAATATCTAAACTTCCACAAGAAGACCAAGCAGAAGCAATTGGAAATATTGCAGGAAATATTATTGGAATGCTTACGGGAATAAAAGTAGGATTGAGTCTTGCAAACAAATCATGAGAAATGGCAAAAAAAGTAGCTCAAGTAACGAGAATCACAGAAAAATTAGCACAAAGAGCAACTATAAATACAACAAGAATGACTCAGGTAGAAAATCTATGAAAACAAGCATGATATATTCGTATAGGTTCCTCAATAGCAGAAAAAACACTGAATGGTATTGCAGAGTCACTTATCTGATATGGTTTTGCTAAGTGACTTTCTGTGACTTGGGAACTCATTAGAAATTCAACCGTATCTGTTAGTAAGAAACTTTCTGCTATAGAAAAAACTATTGCGGAAATGGAATGAGTTCTAAAAACTGAAATTGATCCAGCACAAAGACAAACTATACAAGAAGAAATACAAAAACTCAAAGAAGAAAAAGTAAAAATACAAAGACCAGAACAAAATCTCGATGAGTTGAATGCAAATGCATTACTTTTATCAGAGGAGCGTATAAAAAAAGCAGAAATCATTCTTTGATGGAAGGTACTTTCACAAGATCAAAAAGAGATAATTCTTCATATTCATAATAATATCAGTAAATGAGTATATCAGAATTGATATTCTGAAATTCGTGAGATGACTGAAATACTAATAAAAACCTGATTTTTAAAAAATGAAATCAGAAAATTGATGGAAAATGGAATATTATGATTTAAAATTAAAGCATTGTCTAAAACAGATGGAATATCTGATTATGGAATCGAAAAATGAAATAGGATTGACTTACCAGAAGAAAGGATAAAAAGAGCCTGAATGTATCACTCTAATGGGAACTCTTCAGAATATTCTCGATATGGAATATCTGATTATGCAATCGGACAAATGAATAGGATTGAATTACCAGAAGAAAGAATAAAAAGAGACTGAATGTATGGCTATACTGGAAACCCTCCAGAATATTCTTGATGATGAAATCCTACAGCTCAAGATGAATTGGATAGGAAAATGAAGGCTCTCAAAGATGTATATCGTTTTGAGGTTCGTAATTGAATACATCAAGGAAAAAAGCCAGAAAGCAAAATGGAAATGCAAGCACGTCTTACACAAGAACGTAAATGATGAAAAAGAGATCCAGAATATATTATGGAAAATGCAAAGCAAAACGGGGCAGCACTTTTGAGGGAATGAGAAAATATTATGCGTGCTAATCCATGAATATCCTGAGAAAAATTATGACAACTAGTTAGGCAACGTGCAAATGAAATGTGACTCAAAATAACTCCCACACAAGAACGAATTCTGGATGCGCAAATGAGACAATATGAAAACTGGATGACAAGATACTGGAGTAAAGGGACGCGTGATAATATAAATACATCATCAATAGATGAATTTAAAAGAATACTTCCTGAGATTTTTCCAGATAAAGATAATTTTATAGTCGTTTCTGCTATATATCTTTCTAATAAAAATTGAACTGACCCCATAATACAAAAAATAGCAAAAATCCTAACAGGAGAATTGGAGGATGTATCATATATTAAAGATAGAAATTATAAAAAACAAGATATTATAGATTTATTCATACCACACTTATCAATAAACATTGATGCAAATAACTATCCTTGAACTATCTTAGTTACTTTACCACCAGAAATTCTCAATACTATATGAATAAAGGATATTGGTAAATTAGGTATATCAATAGTGGAAAAACCACACCTAGGTACATATCAGCATATGATTCCAGAATATCTGTTTATATCATCTGATGCTGGAAAGGATACTATTGAACACGAATATCAGCATTTTTTAGACAATGTTTTTTTGAATCCTATTCTTTTATCATGAACTATGTGAAATTCTGGGAAACCAATTCTTCAACACGAGAAAAGATATGGAAGAATACTTATGGAACCAGTATGAATAACTGAGAGGATTTGGAAATCAATGCAAGGCGAATTATGTTCTTATATTGAACGAAATAATCATCTACCAAAAGATATAGAAAATTATATGAATGGTACATTAAGATCAAAATTAAAAAATTGAGAAATCCCAAAAGAAAGTATTCAAGAAATGGAATGAGCTATTCGTGAATTAGAAAAATACTTTAATAATTCTAATATTCCAAGAGAAGATCTCGTAGGAATCATTCGTACTTCATATAGTATTGAAGATATGTTGAATCGTCTTCGTAAAAAGTATATAGATTTATTTCCTAATGATCCCTATACTCAAAGATTACAAGGTTTATTACAACGTTTATTAGAAAATTAAGTTTAGAATTTAATTTTTCAATAAAAATATGCCACTCAATCAATTTAATAAAGATAGATTTTGATAATTTAAATAAATATGATAAAATCATCTCACTAATTATTTCTTAATAAATAACAATTATGAACAATTGAAATAACTCCCCTGAAAAAGGAGAAGCAAATAAACAGTATCTTGAAGATACACAAAGGGCTATTGATTGGTTATCTAAAAATTCTAATCTCGAACCTCATAGGGATACTATAGAACTTATGTTGCACGTTGCTGATTTGCTTGCAAATTTCTGAAGCAAAATAAAAAAATCGCACTATCCATCACTTACGACACTTTTTGAAAGTGAACTCACTCCAGCTGAATTAATGGAAATAAATACTATATGAAATCAAGATTCTGAAAGATGAATATTTTTATGAGCAATTCACTCTAGGGAACTAGAAAGAACTGATGCAAAAGTATACGCGAAATTAAAATTTCTAAAACAATCTGGAGAATTACTTACAGAGGAAGAGTGAGATAAACTTGCAAAGTATGAAGAAAAAATCATGGATGATAGTGCTCTTGATACATCAGACATTCATCCTGCCTCAAAAGAGTCTGCTAGATCCATAACAATAAGTGAAGAAGTTACAGCTAATATTATTAGTATTTTAAATAAAAAGTCTAAAATTTAGATGTAAAGTACTTCTTAATGAGAAAAACCTACCTAAAAAATATACCAGTTCTTCCCTCTACGGAGGCAACAAAAAAATCCTCCAGGAAGGAGAAGTTCTTGAAAATACTTGATTACAGCAAACTCTCCACAAATTCAGAACCACTATTTTGATGATATTTATGAAAAATTATATCAAGAAATACTTTTCTGAAAGTATAGTACTGATAGGAAGTATTTTGAATTAATGGATATTTTTGGTAATTTATGTAAATTTCCATTTATACATTGATATTCAATATGAGAAGTGAATTTTAAAGATGGATTTATAGAGATTTTAAATCCTCAATATGATTTTAAAATACATGTTAATACTATTAATAACTCGTTTTTAAATCATATTCAATAATTTTTTTTATTACCTAAAAAATAAAAACAACTCAAGATTTTACTTCTATAGAAGCAAAAAAATAATTCCCTTTGGGAATTATTTTTTTTAAAAAAACTACTTTTTTAAACTTAATTTAATTTTTATCTCATCAATTTCAATTTCTTTTTCCCAATCTGGATTTGATATACTTCAAACCAAAGTAGATAGGGTTTCTGATTGAATCAGATTTTTTAGTTCACTATTTTGTAATATTTCAGAAATAATATCTCCAGAAAGTGTAATTTGTATCCTATCATCGACATTAAAATTGCTTTCCTTTCTTGATTCTTGAATATGCCTTACAATATCTCTGGTATATCCTTCGAGTTTTAACTCTTGAGTAATATTGGTATCAATCGCAACTACAAGACCATTTCCACTTTCAAATATTTCATTTTGATTTTTATTTTCATTATCTGAAATAAATTCTAATTCAAACTCTCAAGGAAGTAGTTCAAATTCTCAAACTTTTGCATTTCCATTTGCAAGTAATTCAAAATTTCAAGATTTTGCTTCGGAAATAATAAATTTGACATTTTGACCAAACTTAGGACCAATAAGTCTTGCATTTGGTTTACAAATTTGTGATGGAATTTCATCATTGTTAAATACTTTCACTTCTCTTACATTGAGTTCTTCTTTTATAATTTCTTGAAAATATTCATTCAATGCATGTGATATTTTGACATATTGAAGAGGTTGTCTTACTCTTAATTTTGCATTGGCACGAGCTGATAATCAAAGAGTAATAATTTCTTGTACTTCTGAAGTATTTTTACTCAAATCTTCTAAAATAAAAGCAGGATTTTTCACTGGATAGAGTTCCAAATGAACCGAAAGTTTCCTCGTTAGATTTTTAAAAATATATTCTGAAACAAATGGCATATATGGAGCAATCAGTTTACAAGTTTCTACAAGTACTTCATACAATGTATTATAGGCCTCTAATTTATCACTATCTGTTTCATTTTTCCAAAATCTTTTTCTTGATCTTCTTACATACCAATTCGTGAGATTATCCATAAATTTTACGACTGGTTTTGCAGCTTCATTTAATTTATAATTATCAAGTCATTTTGTCATTTCAGAAGTAAGTATATTCAATTCTGAAATAATCCATCTATCGAGATTATTTGATTTTTTATAGTTTGGTAATTTATATAATTGTGAATTTTTCACTCACGGTAATCCATAATAAGCTATTTCTGAAGTTAAATTATTTATATATTTATTAATAGGTCTAAATACTCATCCATGAGCAACGATTAAAACATTTTTTCATGCATATTTTTCTTCTATTTCTTTATATCAAGCAATGATTCTTTGCTCAAATTGTTCTATATTTTCTTCTGAATTATTTCTATATACTCTCGTTAATTCTCTATTGTTTTTACATCCATATTTGAGAGAAATTTCATCATGACTCATTCATCTAAACTCTCAGTAACTTTGTTCTCTGAGTTTTTCACTTTCAACTACTTCAATATCATAATCAAAATAACTTTTTAAAATATCAGTCGTATGTTTCGTTCTCGTCATTGGTGAAGTAATAATCACATCGAATTTAATTTGAGAAGCAATGATTTGTTTTGCGAGTTTATGAGTTTGTTTCACTCATGTTTCATTGAGATCAATATCATCATCTCATCCATTTACTATTCCATTTGCATTATTATCAGTTTGTCCGTGTCTCACATAGTATATATTCCCTACTTTCGGTTCAAAATTATCTATATTAGCATAAGTAGTGAAAAAACTATAGGTATTCCAAAGGGGTAAAATAACTTTTTTAACGACTTCTTCAACTCCACTATCACTAAATCTCAAATCTTGAGCTTCTACCACTGGAGAATTCATAAGATAAAATCTCATAGCATCTGCTCAGTGTTTATCCATAAGTATACTTGGATCAGTATAATTTTGAAGTCTTTTACTCATTTTTTTTCCATCTTCAGCGAGAACGATTCCATTTACAATAACATTTTTAAATGGGTTTTTTTTATACAAAGCTGCTGAAAGGACGACTAATGTATAAAACCAACCTCTGGTTTGATCAATTCATTCAGAAATAAAATCAGCTGGAAATTTGAAACTCTCTTTATTTTCAAATGGAAAATGTTTTGATGCATACGGCATAGAACCACTTTCAAACCAACAGTCTAAAACTTCAGGTATTCTTTTTAGTAGTTCACCACTCTGAGGATGTTTTATTTTTATGTCATCAACAAAATGTTTGTGAAGATCGATTTTTTTTAATGAATCAGTATAAAAATATTTTTCACCCTGTTTTTTGATTTGTCCAAAATCCTTATTGAGTTCATAAAGTTCTTGCACACTTCCGATACACCATTCGTGTTTTTTATCTTCACTTTGCCAAATTGGAATAGCACTTCCCCAATATCTATTTCTAGAAATATTCCAATCTCTTGCTCATTCGAGCCATTTTCCAAATCTTCCGTATTTGAGATTATCTGGAACCCAATTTATATTTTCATTTGATGAAAGCATAACATCTTTTATCTTTTCTACACTGACATACCAAGCAGAAATAGCTCTATAAATAAGAGGAACATCTGTTCTCCAACAATGGGGATATGAATGGACTATCGTATCTATTTTGACAGCAAGTCACATCTTTTTTACTTCTTCGAGTGCTTTTTCATTATAATCAAATACCCACATTCCATTATTTTCGAGCAAGTTATAAGTATATCCATTATCATCAATATGAGCAACAAATCACAAATCTTGATTTTTTCCAATAATCATATCATCTTCTCCGTATGCAGGTGCCATATGAACGATTCCAGTTCCAGATTCATCCGTTACATGATGACCGAGAACCACACTCCAAACATTTTTACCAAGTTTTTGACCGATTGGTAATTCTCAAGCATCTGATTTCACTTTAAAATCTAAAAATAATGGTTCATATTTATATCAAACGAGACAAGTTCCTGGATATTCCCTCAAAAGAGTATAATCTTCCTCATTTTTATAGTAAGATGCAACTCTTGATTTTGCTAATATATAGGTTTCATTTGATTTTTTATCAAGGATTTCAACATATATAATATTTTCTCAAACAGCGAGTCATAAATTACAAACCAAAGTCCAAGGAGTCGTCGTCCAAGCCAGGAGATATTTTGACTCAGTTCCAATAACTTTTAATTTTATAGTTACTGTTTTATCTTGTTTATCTTGATATCATTGGTTTACTTCAAAGTTTGAAAGTGGAGTTGACATTCAAACACTATATGGAACCACTCTATAATCTTGATAGATGAGTCATTTATTGTAGAGTTCTTTAAAAACCCACCAAACAGACTCCATGAATTTGACATCCATAGTTTTGTAGTCGTTTTCCATATCAACCCATCTTCACATTCTTTCGACTGATTTTTTCCAATCATCAACATATGTGAGTACATTTGCTCTACATTCTTCATTGAATGGGAAAACTCAAATTTTTTCATCAATTTCTTTTTTTGATTTAATTCACATTTTTTTCTCAACAATTCATTCAATCGGAAGTCCGTGACAATCCCAACCAAATTTTCTTTCTACTTTTTTTCCAAGCATTGTTTGGTATCTCGGGATGACATCTTTTATAGTTCCAGAAAGTATATGTCAATAATGTGGAGTTCCAGTGGCAAATGGAGGTCCATCATAAAAGTTAAACTCTTCTGAGTGTTCACGAGTAGAAATAGATTTTTTAAAAGTATCATTTGCTTTCCAATCTGCTATTATTTCTTTCTCCAAATCTGGGAAAGATTGTCTTTGGTTTACTGGTTTAAATGTCATAGTGGGTTA
>JAVHSE010000009.1:20017-22557 GCA_036172015.1 Patescibacteria group bacterium
TTATTTTATTGATTTTTTGTTTTTATTTTGGCTTTAAATCAAATGACTTTCAGTCATTCCCTTTAAAAGGAGTGTATAAAAATAATTCACTCTTTTATGAACTCTCTCTTTCTTCACTCATAAAACCTTTATATTCAGGATATTTTGATATAGTTACAATGATATTTCTCTATATTAAATAATATTTTATGTTTCAAATTCTTTTATTAATTTCAAAGCTTCTTCTTTATAGTCTTTTTCTTTTAATTCTACATACAATGTTACTTCTTGTAAAATATCATCTAATTCATCCAGAATATTATCAGGAACTCCTGATGTATACATATACTCTAATATATAATCCAGTGAAGCAAAATCATCTTTTTCTAAAACTTCTTTTATTTTTTTTAAATAATTTTCATAAAGTTCTTTATCAGTCATAATTATTATTTTAGTGTATAAAATTTATTATAAAATGGTGCAATTGCAGCTTTAAAAGCATCTTCAAATTCATCTTTTCTGGTAAACATATCATCACTCCAAGCTCACATACTTCCATTTTGAGATTGAATATTGGTAATTCCAGAAAGTTCAGACATAACTGGTCCTAATTCTAAACCGTCTACATATAACATTTTTTCAACTTTTTTTGGAACTTCCAGCATTGGAGAAAATCAAAAATGTCATTCTCAACTTTCATTTTCAACATAAATAATTCATCCAATGTATTTGGTTCACATAATATCAGTAGTTCCTCATTCAATTCCAACATAATAATCTGCAATAATTCATTTCTTTTTTATATTTTGAGCTCTATTACGAGCCCCATTCATAGTTTCTTCAATAGAAAGTGGCATATCTGATATATCAGAAGGTACTGATTCTAAAATATACTCTACCCTCTCTTTTATATCAGTAAAATATGGGCAACTCTTTATTGCTGATTTTACTCATTCAATTTTTGGAGTTTTGAGTGTTCAAATGGCTATTTTCATATAAAAAATAATTAACATATAAAAAGCACAAAAATAATATTATTTTTGTGCTTTTGGTTCAAATTGTATTTGAAAGGTACCACCGAAAGCTATACTTAATTTATTTTTTTAACGAAGTTATTTACTTCGAGAGATTCTACTCAACTTATACAGTTTTTCTTTCTCCAGCTTATCTGTTGATAGCAGATTCAAATGCTTTTTATAATACAAAATATATAAAAAAATCAATAGAAGTCAATTTTTTATAAAATTATTATTTATCTAAAGTAAATACTTTTGCTCTGACTGAATAAATTAAATCAAATATTTCTTTTTCATACATTTGTAATTCTTGTTCTAAAACTTCTGCATTTTTTTTATTTAAAAATATTATATATCCAATATCAAGTACTATCATAATATCAAATTCTACTCATGGAGCATTTTCAAGTAAAATAGGTTTATTAAAAATATGTTCATCCATTTTTCAAAAATAAAGATTTTTAAATTTTTTTAAAATTCTTTTTGCATTTTCCATATATTCATATCACTCTTCTTCATTTCTTCATACTAGAGTAAAAAAAGGATAATTCATCAAATCGATATTTTCCATATTCAGTTTAAAAAATAATACTTCATCATACTGATCAATACTTTCTTGACTTATTTGATCAGTAATAATTTGATTAATTTTTGTAATATAATGATTTGAAATTTCTTTTAAAAATGGTATGATTTTTAAATCATTTGGCAAAGAATTATAAAAAAATTCTGCCTCATTACTATGAGGAAAATCTTCTACAATAGGAGGTATTTCTACTTCATTTCATGTTGCTTTTTTATAATATGTAGCCATTTTTTAAAAATAAATATTAAATTAAGGAGTAATAATATATATATTATACAAAAGTCAACAAAAAAGTGGAGTTTCCTCCACTTTTTACTGAAATAAAACAAAAGTTGCAAAGAGAAGTATTACTCCACCAAGACAAATTTTTATTTTATTCTGAAATTTACTTTCAAAATTGGCAAATTTTTTACCAGCATAAGCTGATATAAGAGCAAAAAGAACAAGCCCTAAAATAATGCCAAAAGAAAAAAGTAAAATTTCATAGAGTGTTTCATATTTTAAATAGAATCCGGAATAAACAATAAAGTCATCGAGTCCATTTAAAAAATATGTTACACCAGAAGTCACGATAACTTGAAAAGATGTTTTGTCATCCAAATTATCGATTACTTCTTCCTCATTTTCATTTTTTGATAAACCATCTTGTATCAATCCATATGCTATATAACTCAGCACAAGAGCTAATATTATTTCTGTTGATATATATTTTGACATATCAACAGAAATCAAGAGTTTTGCAAAAATCAATGAAGGAATCATCACGGAAATTAAGCCAATGAGTGTTCCTAGTAATACTTCCTTAAATTTGTTTTTATAGGTTATATAAAACAGAATTAAGACTAGTATGTCATCTGTTCCTGTTATCATAAAGGAACTGAGACCAGAGAAAATGGTAAACATTTCCATACTCGCTCCTTTGTGAAATATTGAGTAAATTTGTTATAATATTTTTTTTT
>JAVHSE010000010.1:0-1035 GCA_036172015.1 Patescibacteria group bacterium
ATAATTTATCCCAAATTTGATTTTCAAGATTTTGCATTATTTCATATTCATTTTCTTTTTCATGATCATATCATAATATGTGTAGAATTGAATGGATAAATAATTTATAAAATTCTTTTTCTTCTCCGAGTCCATATTCTTCAGCTTGAATTTTTATTTTTTCTTCACAAAATATTAATTCTCCAGCAATTGTATTATTTTTTACATTTTCAAAATCTTCAAAATAATGAAAACTTAATACATCAGTTACAGAATCAATATTTCTATAATTTTTATTTAAATTTTTTATCTCATTCTCAGAAAGAAAAATTATATTGAGGGTTCCATTTTGTTTTTTAGGAATCAATCGATCAATTATCTTCAAAATATTATGTATTATATCTTTATTAATATGAAAATGAAAATCATTTAAAATATTTCCTTGGAACATCATCACATTTTAGTATATATTTTTTATATTATATAAATTATTTTAAAAAATAAAATTGAAATATTATAAATATAATTATAATCGTTTATAGAGTCTATTTTAATTGCATTTGAGGGATTAATTTTTTCCTTACAAAAAAAATTACCTGAAAAATCTTACCACAGTAAACTATGAGGATTCATTTTTTCAGACATTTACTGAGATTTTTCTAAATTGTTGTTTCCAAAAGGAATACAAAAAAATCTCTTTAACCTTAAAATGGATTATTTTATTTTTATTATTAAAAGTATATAATTATGACTTTATTAAACGAAGAACAAAAAAGTGAATTAAAAAAAGCAGGACTGAGATTTCCATATGTTAATGAAACTTGTATATGATGTAGCGCTTGTGTGGCAATATCATGAGATGTTTTTGATCTGAGTGATGATGGATTGAGTGTCGTAAAAAACTTACCAAATTATGAAAATTTATGAGTTGATGATAGTATATCAGCTTGCCCTGTAAATGCTATTTCTTGGAAATAAAATAAGAAAGATGAAAAAAAAATTAATTTTGACTTAAAATGTTTTTTTTATATACTCTGAGAGCTTTTTGAAAAAAAA
>JAVHSE010000011.1:0-4957 GCA_036172015.1 Patescibacteria group bacterium
TTCCATTAGGCTTAAGGGAAAGTTAGGATGGGTTAATTTATTTTTCTTCTTTTTTTACTTCAGAAATTTCAGGAACTATTGATAAAATTTTATCCACTTTATTTTCTTGATCTCTTCCACAAATTGGACAAAATGTCCATTCTGGTTTCAATTCTTTTTTACAAAAAATACACTCTTTTTTTAAACATACTCTACAATTTGGACAAAATTTATATTCACTATTTATTTCATATCTACAATGAGGACAATTTTTTTTGAGCTCCTCTTTTATTTCATCAAAATGAAAATCACTCAAATCCTCTTCTCAAATATTAGCTTCTTCATAATATCTTTCAAACAAAGTTCTACTTGGACGAATGAGTAAATAAATAACAATTCAAAGAGGAGTACCAAATAACACGGTTAATATAGAAAAAATTTGCAATAAAATATTATTCGTTCTATTTATAATATCTTTTGTTACCCAAATAATGATAGCAATCCAAACAATAAAAAAATAAATCAGTATCATTTTTAAAAAAGTTTCAAAAGTGAGTACAGAAAAAATATTTGACAAAAAATTTATGTAATCAAAAGTCATAAGTTTGTTTATAAATTGAGTGGTTTCATTCATGATAATATCTTTAACAAATTATTTTAGGTTATTTTTTTTCCATTTTTCAATTTCTTTATGATTTCATGAAAATAATACTTCAGGTACTTTTTTTCATTCAAAAATTCTTGGTTTAGTATATTGAGGATATTCTTTTTGTCTATTTAATTTTTGAGAAAAACTTTCTTCTTCCAGAGAAGTTTTATTTCATAAAACTTTTGGAATTTGTCTCACTAAATTATCAATAAATACCATAGTTGCGAGTTCTCAAGAAGAAATAATATATTCTCAAATACTAATCTCATAATCAACATAAGTATCAATAATTCTTTGATCTATTCATTCATAATGTCAACAAATAATAATACACTCTTCTCCGATTTCTTGAAAATATTTTTCAGATTTTTCTTGATTGAGAATATCTCAACTTGGAGTTAAATAAATGACTTTTATTTGAGATCATACTTTTTGAAAAATGAAATGAATTGCTTTTGAAAGAGGTTCTGGAGATAAAACTTGTCCATGCATTCAAAATGATTTATCATCAACTCTTTTGCTTGGTACACTTGAAAAATCATTCAATTTATAAAATTCTATTTCAAATAATTTATTTTTTAAAGCATATCACATAATGCTTGTCGAAAAATATGATTCAAAACTTTCAGGAAATATAGTAATTATATGTAATTTCATAAATTATTTGTTAATAATACTCAGAACTTCTTGTAATACTTCCGTTTCAGATTTGGTCGCATCAATCATAAAATTACACATTTTTTTTGCTTTTTCTTCTTCTACGATAGAGCTTTGTATTCTTTTTTGAAATTCTATATCGTTCATAAAAACTCATCTTTTTTTTATTCTTTCTTTCAATATTTTTTCTGGAATATTGAGAAAAATAGTGGTATAACTTTCATCTAAGTCTGGTCTATTTTTTCTGAGTTCTTCGAGACCATTGATATCAAGTTCTTTGATAACCATATATCATTTATCAATTCCATTATCGAGAACATCACTCAATTTTGTACCATAATACTCACTTTCATGAACCAAAGCATATTCTAAAAATTCTCATACTTGAACTTGATGAAAAAAATCTTCTTTTGATACAAACCATGCATCAACTCCGTTGATTTCATTTTCTCTTTTTGCTCTTGTTTTATAAGAAATCGGAATATGTATATTCTGAATTTGTAATTTTTTAATATGAGAAATAAGTGTTCATTTTCCACTTCCTGAAACCCCCATTATAAAATATATATGTCCCATATCTAGAGTATTATTGAGTAAATATACTTCCTATAATAATAAAAAAGATGATTTTTACAAATCATCTTTTTGAGATATTAACTTTTCTTTCTTCCATATTTCTTTCTATCGGTTTCTGTTAAAAATTTCTTTCTCAATCTAATACTTAAAGGAGTCACTTCCACATACTCATCTGGTCCTATATAATCAATAGCTTCTTCAAGTGTCATAATTTTTGGAGTTACTAACTTCAGTGCCTCATCACTTCCTGAAGCTCTTACATTGGTTAATTGTTTATTTTTTGTTGCATTTACTACGAGTTCTCATCATTTCAAATGTTCTCCAATAATCATTCATTCATAAATAGCAACTGCAGGGTTGATAAACAATGGTCCTCTTTCTTGTAATTTCCAAAGTGAATATGCCATAGTATTTCCAGCTTCTCCAGAAATCATTGATCATACTTCTCTTTTTTCAATTGGTCCTTTATATGGAGCGAATTCTTCAAAAGCTGCTGTTAAAATTCATTCTCATTTTGTGATAGTAGTAAATTCTGATTTAAATCAGAGCAATCATCTCGTTGGAACTTTAAATTCCATAGAAACTTGTCCATTTTCATCAATCATATTAATCATTTCTCATTTTCTTTTTCAAAGTTTTTCTATCACTGAACCAGATGATTCACTTGGTACCGACACAGCAACTCTTTCGATTGGTTCCATTTTGACATTATTTTCCATATGCATAATAACTTCTGGAGCTCCAACTTGCAATTCAAATCACTCTCTTCTCATGGTTTCAATCAAAACGGAAAGATGTAATTCTCATCTTCATGAAACGGTAAAATTGTCTCATCCATCAAAATCTATTTTTAATCATACATTTGTTTCAAGTTCTTTTTCGAGCCTATCTCTAATTTGTCTTGAAGTAACCATTTTTCATTCTTTTCCAGCAAATGGAGAGTTATTTACGAGAAATTCCATTCTGAGAGTAGGCTCATCAATCGTAATAGCTGGAAGAGGTAATACTTGAGCATTTTCAGCAATAGTTTCTCATACATATATATCTCAAATTCCAGCAATAGTAACGATATCTCAAGCGAGGGCTTCTTTTGCTTTTACTTTATTGAGTCACTCATTGGTTAAAATTTCAGAAATTTTCCCTTTTCTTTGTACTCAAGCATTATTAGTAACCGTAACATCTTGTCCTACTTTTACTTTTCATTCATATACTCTTCCAATAGCTAATCTTCATAAGAAATTATCGTATGCTAAATTTGCTACTTGCATTCTAAATGGTTTTTCTATATCGTTTGGTGCTTCTGCTACTTTTTCCATAATCATATCAAACAAAGGGGTAATATCTTTTGATTCATCTTCTAAATGTCTTTTTGCTACTCCATCTCTTGCTATTGCATAACAAACAGCAAAATCAAGTTGTTCATCATTAGCTCAAAGTTTTACAAATAAATCAAATAATTGATCTACTACCCAATCTGGACGAGCTGTAGGTTTATCTATTTTATTAATAATAACAATAGGTTTTAATCCTAATTCAAGTGATTTTTTCAATACAAATTTTGTTTGTGGCATTGGACCTTCATAAGCATCTACTACCAAACAAACTGAATCAACCATTCTCAGAACTCTTTCTACTTCTGAACCAAAATCAGCATGTCATGGAGTATCCACCACATTGATTTTATTTCATTTGTAAAATATAGAAGTATTTTTTGCATAAATAGTAATTCCTCTTTCTTTTTCTTGAGCATTAGAATCCATAACACAAACATCAACTTTTTCATTTTCTCTGAAAGTTCAAGATTGTTTTAATAAAGCATCTACTAAAGTAGTTTTCCCGTGATCAACGTGCGCAATAATCGCAATATTTCTAAAAGACATAAATATATATAAAAATAATAAATAAAAATAAAAAGTATTTTTTGAAATACTTTTTTTATTTCGGCAATATTATAGAGATAAAACACTAAAAGTAAAATTTAAATATTATCTTTGTCGTAGAGTGTATAATACATATTGTGCATAGATGGAAAAGTCCAATGTTTCATTTACTCAAGGAGATAAATCAAAATATTACTCTGTAATGAAATGTAGTGAAGTAAAATGTAATGAAAGACTAATATTTTTTCTGAAATTCATATTACAATTTTAAATAATAAAAAGAGCCATTTTTGTTTTAGACAAAAAAACCTTAACATAAGAGTTAAGGTTTTTGTTTTTTATAATGGTGGGTAATATTGGATTCGAACCAATGACCCCCTGCTTGTAAGGCAGATGCTCTCGCCAGCTGAGCTAATCACCCAATAATAATTTTTTAAATAAGATGGTGCCCGAGGCGGGGATCGAACCCACGACCTTTGGCTTAGAAGGCCACTGCTCTTCCACTGAGCTACTCGGGCATAAATATCTCATGCTCCTCAGATTTCAAAAAAACTTAATATCAAAATCTTGGCAACTACCTACTCTCGCACATCTAGGAGATGCACTACCATTGGCACGAGTTGGCTTAACTTCTGTGTTCGGAATGGGAACAGGTGTACCTCAACCGTTTTAATCACCAAGATTTTAACATTAAGAATTTATAGATCGTCTATTTATCTATTTTTAATCTGAACAATTAAAGTTAGTTAACAAAAATAATTATTGTTTCGAAAGTTATAAGAACATTCGTTCTATTAGTATTTCTCGGCTGAAAATATCTCTACTCTTACACCTGAAACCTATCAACCTCGTAGTCTACAAGGGAACTTATTGCTCAAGGCAGAGGAATCTTATCTTAAAGTAGACTTCCCACTTAGATGCTTTCAGTGGTTATTCTTTCCAAACTTAGCTACTCGACAATGCCAGTAGGCCTGACAATCGATACACCAGCGGTTTGTTCACTCCGGTCCTCTCGTACTAGGAGCAAATCTTCTCAAATTCCTAAGCGCCTATAGCAGATAGGGGCCAAACTGTCTCACGACGTTCTGAACCCAGCTCGCGTACCTCTTTAAATGGCGAACAGCCATACCCTTGGGACCTTCTCCAGCCCCAGGATGAGACGAGCCGACATCGAGGTGCCAAACTGCGTCGTCGATATGAACTCTTGGACGCAATC
>JAVHSE010000012.1:0-4907 GCA_036172015.1 Patescibacteria group bacterium
CGAGTCCTTGTACCCCAGCCAAGTTGAGTCAGGTTAACTAGATCTAGAAAGCACCCAAATGGGTGCTTTCTAGATTAAAATTTTTAATTTGCAACTTTATATTTAAAAAGTACACCTATATTCACCATATAATGCATATTTATAATAACCTAATTATTTTAATGTTAATTTAATATAATATTTCTAATTATAATAATAACCTTTATAAACAATAAATAACAAGGTTTTTATATTAAAAAGACTTTTATACAAATTTAATAAGAAGTTAAATGCGCGTTATACTTATAGAGTTTAGTATCTACAGAAATTTAAACCACATATCAATAAAATATGGAATTATCTCTTTCAAATTCTATGGAAAGTCGATAATATTATTGTAATAACTCAGTCCTTCCGTTTACCTCGCTCCGTATTTATTGCACGTAGGCTTGGCATCAATGCATACGGAATAGCATCTGACCAACACACCTATAGTTTTTAAAATAATATTCGAGAGGTTTTTGCTAATGTAAAAGATGTATTCGATATTATCTATCATCGCAAACCAAAATATTTAGGAGAAGAGATTCCGATTACAGGAGATAGCGGCGAATCTATATAGCCGATAAAAGAATATGGTATCCTGTACTAACTAAGGTTTCAACTAAAAACCTGGTAAAAACCTAGAAAAGTTAAATTTTCTAAAAAATTATGTCCAGATACACTCAAATTATTAGATATATCCTAGCTGGTGGAATTGCTACCGGATCTAATCTCTTAATTCTTTTTATTTGTGTTAATTATTTTCATTTGTGGTATTTAACTGGAGCAATAATCGCCTTTTGTGGTGGTGTAATAATAAGTTATATTCTTCAAAAATTTTTTACTTTTAAAAATTATTCAAGAAAAGACATACACAAACAATTTATAACTTTTTTTGTTTTTGCATTAATTATGCTTGGTTTTAATACTTTATTAATGTATGTTTTGGTTGATATAATTGGTCTCTGGTATATGCTAGCCCAATTTATCTCTTCTCTTGGTATCGCTTTTATAAATTACATATATTTTAATAAAGTTATATTTAAAACTATCTAATATGGATAAAAAATCAAGAGTCATAGTAATACTCCCTGCGCTGAATGCTGAAAAAACTTTAAAAAGAACTGTTGCAGATATTCCTAAAAATATTGTTGATGAAATTATCTTAGTTGATGACGGAAGTCATGATAGAACAGTTGAGTTAGCGAGAAAACTTAATCTCACTGTCTTTTGTCATGAAAAAAATATGGGTTATGGGGCAAATCAAAAAACATGCTATAAACTTGCTCTAGAAAAAGGAGCAGATATTATTGTGATGATACACCCCGATTATCAATATGATCCAAAAGTAATAAAATATTTGGTAGGATTCATTGAAGAAGATTATTGTGATGTTATGTTAGGCTCCAGAATAAGAACTAGAAAAGAAGCACTAGATGGTGGTATGCCTCTTTATAAATATTTAGCAAATAGATTTCTAACTTTATTTGAAAATATATTAAGTGGTCAAAATTTATCTGAATGGCATACAGGTATGAGAGCATATAGAAGAGAAGTTTTAGAAAATATTGATTTTATAAATAATTCAGATGATTTTGTATTTGACACTCAAGTTTTATTTCAAATAGTAGAAAAAGATTATCGTATAAGTGATATACCTATCCCTGTTAGATACACAGCAGAAACTTCCTCAATTAATTTTATCCGTAGTTCAAAATATGGTATACAAACGGTTTTTGTAGCTTTGGGTTTTTTCTTTAGATTATGTTTAAAGAAAATTAAAAATATTTTCTTTTAGTTATTATGATTTGCCAAAACAAAAATTCAAAGATTGTCTTAAAAACAAAAGGTTATGAACTTCATAGATGTTTAGCTTGTGGGATAATTTTCTCTCATAAAGATGGAAAACAAAATCTAAATGAAGCCGAAATATATACGAACTATTACAAAAAAGAAAAAGCTACGAGATTTGGTGGTCCAATTGAAATGATTGTAAAAATGTTTCGTTTTATGCGTGCTTACAGAGTTCATCTTTTAAGACCAAAAGGAAAAAGCATGCTAGATATTGGTAGTGGCCGTGGCTGGATACTTTATTTTATGAGAAAATATTTTGGATATGAAAGAACTATCGGAACACAACTATCGATGAATGCTTATGAATTTTCAAAAGAAAAACTAAAACTAGAAATTTATAATAAAGATCTTCTCGATATATCTTTTGATACAAAATTTGATGTCATAAGCATATTACATGTATTAGAACATGTAGAAAATGTAGAATTATATGTTGAGAAAATCTACGAATTACTAAATGAAAAAGGTTTACTTTTTATCGAAGTACCTAATTACAATGCTTGGTCAAGAAAATTTACAAATGAACATTGGTTGGCTCTTGATTTAAAACATCATTTAGCTTTTTTTACAACACAAACTTTAATTTCTTTATTAGAAAAATATAATTTCAAAATAAAAAAAGTCAGAACATTTTCTCTTGAATATTCAACTTTCACTTCAACTCAAAGTATATTAAATTACATAACAAATACTGATTCATATTTTTTTGAGTGGCTACAAAATAAAGGTTCCTCGCAGCAGGCGGGCGGGGTGTTGAACCTTTTTATGTCGTCGCTCGGACGAAGTACAAAAGATTACTTTTCTACTTCGCTCCTCGCTAGCCAAAATAGAACCTTTAATTTAAAAATTTTCTTACATACTTTTCTTTTCGCAATTCTATTTTTCCCCTGTTTATTAATTAATCTTTGTTTATATTTTTCAAATAATGGAGAAGTCGTAACAATATACGCAGAAAAAAATGATTAAAGAAATAGAACAACAGTTTTCCAAAGTATTTCTAGAATCTTGGCGTCCTTTTTTTTGGATTGCTTTAACTATTTTTTTGGTTTATTCAGCAACACTTTTATCTACTATTGTTTATTTAGATGATAATGTTTTAATAACCGAACAATATCAATTTAACCAAAATTTATTAAATATTTCACAAGCTTTTAATGAAGATATTTTTAGAACACCACAAGGAGGTGGGACTTTCTACCGTCCGATGGAAAGATTATCATTCATGTTAGATGCCCAGTTTGGAGAAGAGTCACTTATATTTGTCTCACATTTAAGTAATATATTACTTCATATTTTAGCAATGATACTTTTATATTTATTTTTACTTAAAATAAATATAAAAAAAGAAACAGCCTTTTTATTCACACTTATTTTTAGCATTCACCCATTAACAGCCCAAACTGTGGCTTTACTCGTTGGACGTAATGATTCCTTATTAGCTATTTCAGTATTCCCAGCTTTAATATTTTTTGTAGATTTTTTGAAAAAACAAAAATATAGATATTTGATTTGGCATTTTATTTTCTTTACAATCGCATTATTCACCAAAGAAACCGCCATAGTTATACCAGTAATTTGCTCAATTTATCTTTTAATTTTTATTGATTTTAGAAAAATAATTATAAATTATAAAATTTATCTTAAGCTTATTTTTGGATGGATTTTAATTACTGGTCTTTGGTTTTTAATTCGCCTTTCCGTCTTAAATCATTTTATAGGTAATGCCGAATACAACATATTTCTTTCCATTTACAAAAATCTACCATCACTATTGCCAGCCGTAGGTAAAATCTTTTTACCTTTTGATTTATCAGTATTTCCAGTCATGAAAAATATGACTCTAACTTATGGTGTAATTTCTTTAATTTTATTAGCTATTTGGTTTATTTTTAGTGAGAGAAAAAATCTAAAATTAATAATCTTTGGTTTTTCTTGGTTTTTTATATTTATATTTTTAACACTTGTAAAACCAATTGATACAGTCCCAGAATTTTCTGAAAATAGACTTTATTTACCAATGTTTGGATTTATTTTTGTTATTTTGGGATTAGGGATGATAAAACTCCCAATAATTTTTAAAGAAAAAATAAATTACGAGGCAAATAAAAAGATTTTTATTTTATTTATAAGCTTACTATTAGTTTTAATTCTTTCTTCTATTACAATTCATCGTAATCAGTACTACAAAGATAAACTCAGCTTTTGGAAAAATGCCACAGAAACATCACCTAGTTTTGCCTTTAATCATAATAATTTAGGTGCAATGCAATATTTAAATGGTGATATGGACAATGCAGAAAAAGAATTTAAAATGGCTCTAGAATTAAATCCTAAAGAAAAAATGGCTCATAATAACTTAGGGCTTATTTATGCTGGTAAAAATAAATTAAAAGAAGCTGAAGAAGAGTATAAAAAAGAATTAGAAATTAATTCAAACTATGATAATGCGTATTACAATTTAGGATTATTATATTTTAAAGAAGGTAAATATCAAGATGCAGAAAAAAACTGGCAAACAACATTAATAATTAATCCAAATTATACAGACGCTATAAAATCTTTAGTAATGTATTATTATGAACAAAAAAACTATAAGGAATTACTGCCTTATGCAAATGAGCTCTATAAAAGAGGTTTTGAATTACCACCTGAAATTTTACAAGCATTAAAACCTTATATTAATTAGACAAATTAAAAAATCTCACACAAAGCCCGAGATGCTGAAGTCTATTGTCGGACAAAACGAATGCCTCATTACCACCTTGTCAAAACTTTTGAATAGAGATAATAACATTCTATTTTATAGAATTATTCCAACTGCCTATTTATTCAAGATCCACCTTCATAATAGAATGATCTGAGCCTATACGGTTTTGTAAAACAGAAACATTTTTACTCCTAAGAACAAAAGTTGTTACTACTCTACACCAAATTTTTATTTTGTACCAAAGTATTTTCTAATCCCTAAATGACACCAAAATTGTAGCATACTAGTGTTTGAAATTAGCGAATAATTTTTGTTTAGCTTCACG
>JAVHSE010000013.1:0-3442 GCA_036172015.1 Patescibacteria group bacterium
AGAACACGCGAAAAGAGCTCTGACTATTTCTGCTGCCGGTGGACACAATATCCTAATGTAATGTTCATAAAAATGATTTTGGGAAATTAATATTTTCTATATAATATAATGAAATTAACTTTCATTATATAAACTATGGATAAACTAAAAGTAGTTTGATATGTTCGTGTATCAACAAGTAAACAAGATTTTGAAAGTCAAAAAAGTGAATTAAGATTTTATGCGGAAAAGGAAGGATTTGATTTGATACAAATATTTGAGGATAAGATAACTTGAAGTTCTGCCAATCTTGAAAGATTGGGTTTTTCTATGATGATGGAGTTTCTTGAAAAGAATACTGATATTAATTCAATTATTTTTGATGACCTTTCAAGAATGTGAAGAAATAACGGAGAACAATACTTTACATATAAAATATTAAAACAGAAAGGAATATCTATTTATACGAAAGGTAAAGGTAAATTTCATAGCGGAAATAAGGAAGATGATCTTCTTTTTGTTGTGCTTTCGGCAATTGCCGAATTTGAAAGAGCAACTATTCTTGATAGATTTTGAAGATGAAAAAGAAGTGTTTTAAACAATAAGGCAACTCAATTATCGAGAGAAATATATTGATACAAGATCAACTTAACAGAAAGAGAAACTGGAAAAGAAATAAAAAGACAAAGTCTTTCAATAAACGAAACGCAAGCTACTGTTGTAAGAAAAATATTTGAATTAGTAGCAGAGGGAAGAACATTAAGAGATGTTAGGAGCTATTTGAAACAAAAAAATATATTGAATATAAATTGAAAAGAAATATGGGGAAAAAGCACATTACAAAAGATTCTTCATTCTAAAACTTATATTTGAGAATGGGAATGGGGAAAGAAATATAAGTGAATGGAGGATTGAAGATATATAATTGTGCCAGTTCCTGCAATCGTAGACAAGGAGATTTTTGATAAAGTTCAAAAACAACTCATACTCAACAAGACTGTCTATAATCGAAAAAGGGGACATAAGAATATGTTTTTATTGAAGGGTATTTTATTTAATCAGAAGGGTCTTCGTTTTCAGACTAATATTGAAAATGGGAAAAGGCAATATAGAGACCCTGAAAGAAACATTTACTCCTCAGAAGAAAAATGAGTATTAATTGAAAAAAAAAGCACACAAATCACCTGTATAGATGCGGATTATCTTGAAGATATAATTATATATTGCTTACTATTTATCCTAAAAGAAACGGATTTCTTTGATACAGAGAAGGAAAAAATTTTAAGCGGGTTAAAAGAAAAAAATGTTTTAACAATACTAGAAAATGAGGAGAGTAAAATTTTGAAACAAATAGAAAATAATAACAAGGAAAGAGAAAGGCATATACGGAAAATTGATGAACTCGAAGAAATCCTAAATTCTTCCGAGGAAAATAAATGAGAAGTGAGGGCTGATATGGAAAGTCGTATGGAGAGTAAAAGTAAACTTTTTAAGGAAAAAACAAATTTAATAGAGAGACTTACACTAATATCAGAAGAAAAAAAAGAGGCAAAAGAAAAACAGAAAGAATTATCATTCCTAGATAATTTAAAAGAATGACTTAGTTATGTTGTAGAGAATGAAGGAAAAATTTTAACTGATCTTCTGGATATTGAAAATCAAAGAGTTAAATTATTGACTTACATTAAAGAAATTCATATAGGTGAAAGGTTGGACATATCAGAAGTATATAACCCTATAATTAAAGAACTTAAAGCTGACTGATTTTATTCATCAAAAACAGATCCTTTAATTCAAAATATATATTTTAGTGTCTTCGGTAAAGAAGGGGGGATAAAAAAACTATGAACAAAATTTCTTGAAATCAATATAAATTTTTCAAAAAATATATCAAAAAAAATTGTATTAAAATACTATCATAAAAATCCATTCTTTTATCACCCGCGAAATTATAGTAAGGCTATTGAGAAGAGCTTGGAAAAAGATAAAGCGGAGCTCCTTACCCTTTTAAAGTTATGACAAGGTTTTTAAAACAAAGAGATTGAAAAGCACTTATCTTTTGCTATTAAATATTTTTTCTATAAATTCTTTAAAGAATTTATAGATTAATTTAAATATTAATACTTATTAATTATGAAAACCTTATTGAAACTTCTTTTTCTATCCATATTTATTTTTACAACAGCACTTGCTTATACTCCAAACGAAAATGATGTTAAGATTATAGAGACTGCGTGATCTAAGGTTGTTAAATTGGTTGATTGAAAATCCGAATTATATAAAAGCAAGGTTATCATCCAATTAGAGAAGCTGAAATCCAAATATTCTGCAAATGAAAGGATTTCTTATATGTTAGGTGCTGTCATTGATAAAATTAGCTACAAGCAAGAATCTTGAACTTGAATTCTTTATGATGTTATAAGTGTTGTGGATGGGGATACAATAAAGATTGATATAAATTGAAAAACAGAGACTATCCGAATTCTATGAATAGATACACCGGAAAAATTCGCTACTAGAACCTGATACAAGGAATGTTATGGAGAAGAGGCGAGTGATTATGCTAAAAAACTTTTAACTTGAAAAAAGGTTAGAATTGAATTTGATGATACACAGGATAGAAATGATAAATATTGAAGGGTATTGGCTCACATATTTTTAGAAGATGGATCTTATTACGAAGAATTAGCAATAATGAGTGGTTTTGGTTTTAGATACATATATAAAAAACCGACAAAATATGATAATCGACTTTTTAAAGCAGAAGAGGATGCTAAATTAGGAAATCTTGGTGTTTGGGATAAATGTCAAGGAAAGAGAATTCCTTTGAAAGAGATTATGGACACAACCAAAAATACTGTGAATTCAATTATAAATAGTTCTGGTAGTAATGCTTCCTCCTGAACAAATTCAAACAATACTATAATAAATAGTGGCTCTATGAGCATCCCTGCTATTACCACTATTTGAAATTACTCCTGCTCAATAGTAAAAACTACTTGTTGAAAAATGAATTCTTGTGAAGAAGCAAAATTCTATCTTAATTCCTGCTGAATATCAAAGCTTGACTGAAATAAGGACTGAACCCCTTGTGAGACACTATGTAAGTAATTTAATTCTAACTCCTCCATTAATTTTCATATAAGATAAAAGAAACAAAACATACAAAATTTACACTTCAAAAGAAAAAGTCAAAATAGTAGACTTCGCCTCTCCAATTTGACTTTTTCTTTTTTAGAAGTGTTTTTATTTGTCTGCTTTATTTCTTATTTTTACCTTTATGAAAACATTTACGATTGGAGGAGATATCATTGAATTTCAGTTTAATTTACCGCTCGAAGAGACCTGATTTATATCAGAAGACTTTGATTATACAAAGAAACCCGCAAATGCTACCGTTTGAGTTATAGACCTCATAAATAGCCCATTACCTCAGATAATTATCTGAAAAATATTTCATATA
>JAVHSE010000013.1:3452-20731 GCA_036172015.1 Patescibacteria group bacterium
ATACTATATGAACAGTCAAAAGTTCAAAAATTGGACTATCTACAAAAAATATCAGTCAATGGAACTGATATCTGGGCGATACATTCAGGATCTGATATGACTTTGCTTCTTCCCTGAGAATATTAGATCAATAGAATAATTTACATATGTTTTTTGATTTTTCCTAAAACATATGTAAATTTGAAAAAAATTCATATAATAGCTAAAAGAGATTTTCTCTATTTTTATTTTCTTATTTTTTTACATATTATGCCTTTCAATCTTTCTGATGCTTATGATTTTATTAATGCTAATATAAACGAAGATGAAATAGTACAAAAACTTATTAATGACGGAACCTTAACAAATGATGATATTCAGGGATATATAGAAGATCCCGAAACAGGAGTATATCCCGATATCTATCAATGGTTAAAATTTACTAAATTTACTGATAGTGAATATCAGAAATTGATTACAAATAATATTCCAGTGATTAATTCCGAGTATGGTTCTTGGGTTGGTATTACTTCATACGGTATGTCCTACGATGATCAAGTTTATCCTGAGCTCATACAGGCAATATATAATATTAAAGTATCGGGGAATGATATCTTTTTAATGAAAAGAGGTGGTAAATAAGTTTTAAAATCTCTTTAAAAGAAAGCCTCAAATGAGGCTTTCTTTCTTTATAATAGTTTGTTATATTCTACTTCAAACTCTAATGGAATCTCTGTATTATAGAGAGGGAGACCTATGAGACTATAATCATTATTTTCCATCTGTAATATCTGATTTTCACCGTATTTCTTTGTAATCTCTTTAAGAAATACATTTTTCCATTCATCTATTTCTAATAAATGTCCACCTTTTGGCTCTATGAATATCTGATAATAGAGATCTTTTTCTTTCTCTTTAAGGAAGAGAAGAAAATCAGGCTGAAATCCAGTTCCTGTATGGAAATCATATATTTTATAAGTTTCTTCATTTCTAAGAAGATAGACTTCTTGAAATTTCCTTTCTAGGTTTCACATAGTGTCTTTCAAAAAATGTATGAGGTTCACTTCCTCACCTGTTCCATTAAATCAATCAAGAACATACCATTTTTTACTTTTTAATTCTATTTCAAGGTCAGAAGAGTATTCATCTTTATTAAAAGATTTTTCCTTTTCTTTGAATGTCTCAGAGAACTTTTTTAATTCAAAATCACTACCGTTGTGGGGATTGGAAATTTCTTTGATTTTAAAAGCAACATCTTCAAAAAACTTTATAAGGATTTTAAGAAGAATACTATTTGATATATCTTCAAATTTCTTTGATTTATCAAAAATAATTTTGATAGGAAAATCTCAAAGAAATTCATTTTTAAGAAGATCATCTATACTTTCAATAGAAAGTTCTTTTTTTAGTTTTTCAAATCTAAGTATAGAGTTATCCTGTTTAGATTTTGTAGATATTGCTTTTCTTACTATGTGATATTCAAAAGTTTTTAATGCTTTTATGATAGTCTGAAATTCTGTATTTTCTTTTTTAAGACGAATAGTATCACTAGAAGTAGTTTCAAAAGTAATTTCTTCTTCTGTAAAATTAAAATTATCTATCTTGTATTCAAGATTGAATTTCTCTCTAACCTCTTTAAGAGTATTTCTCCTTCTGGCAGGATTATCAATTTGAGAATTGATAAAGATATGAAGATTTTTATAAAAATCTGTCCCTTTAAATTCTTGTTTAAGAGCAAAAGTCTTTTTTACTCTATTATCCTGAATATATCCATCTTTTTTAAGTTCTCGTTTCAGTTCATCGATGTATCGATGATCACTGGTGCTATGAAAATGAAGTTCTTCTAAAACTCTGAGTTCATTTTTGAGATCCTGATCAAATTTTCTTTTATTTTTTTGAGTATCTCAAAACACAAAAGGAAAGTATCGAACTCATCGTCAGATAAGCTGTTTTTCAGCGATAGTAGAGCTTCCAGCCTTTCTACCCATCCCATCCTTTCATTTTCACTCATCTCGTCATCATTCATAGAGACGGACAATATCAAAAAGATTAAGAACATCCCATCCCTCGGTTAGTCGGTTTACGGTAAAGATAGCCCGTATGTGGTTATTGTTATCTTCAAGACTATTAAGAAATTTTTCTTGACTGTCTGAGGTTTTTTCTTTCTGTGTTTTGTTTGTCTCAGAATTTGTAATGATACAATTTTCTTTTTTAAAATTGTATTTGATAAACTCAATAATTTCCTGATAAGAAATATCTTGTTTTTGAATATAACTCATTAAATCGCGCATTCTTGATTTCCCTTGTTCATAGATATCATCAGTATCTGTAAATTTTCATTCTATATCTTTCAGAAAGTCAAAATCACTTGTTTTTAAGTTGTTTACCCAATCAAGGAACTCAGAAAAATCATTTTTTGAATCATCAATAGTCTTACTTCGGAAAAGAATAACAGGCTTGAAATTTGGGACACAAGAAAGAGCAATTTTACTTTTATACCAATTCAAAATAAGCACTTGAAGAACGCGTTCTTTTTTCTCCAAAGTAGAGGATATAATATTGATTTCCTTGGTATATCCTGCTTTTAAAAATTCTTTTAAACCAAACTGATAAATAGTTTTATCTTGATACTTTTCGACCACGGAAGCATCTTCCGGAACGGTAGCGGTAAATTCTAAAAGAATATTTTTATTTTCTCTATCTTTCTTGTGATCTCTATGGAGAATTTTATTGATCACTGTATTTTCCCAGCTCTTCTCAATAGCCTCCTGTCCTGCTTTTTCATTTAATACTTCTGTAAATTCTAATTCTATCTCTGCCTGGTTATTTTTCTTTTTCTTTGTTAGGGCGTTCAAATGATGAGCCTCATCTCAGAGCATTACTATATTTCTTTTTTGAAAATCTTCCAAATATACAGCATTCTCTTTTACCTTATAAATATCGTTATGAAGTGCGTTAATGGTAGAGAACTTTATCTCTATATCCTCAGAGGAACTTGAAAAGTTCTCTACTTTCTTTATCTTCACGATTTTTTCATCTATAACTACATTTTCTCTGAAAAGATATTTTGTATGATTTTTATCTATGAAGTTATTTTCTGTTTTATCAACTATATTATTCTGATTTACAAAAAATATGAAACTTCTGTATCATTTTTTGTAATAATAGAGAATAAGTGCGGACATAAGCAGGGTTTTCCCGGCTCCTGTCGCGAGATTGAAGAGTAAGTGATATGGTGATGCCTGTGGCTTATCAAAATCATAGTCAGGGTCTTCAAAAGCGATAAAATGCTGTAAAGCTTCTTTCTGCCAATCAAAAAGATCATATTTCAAATTTTCTTTGATATATGAGGGTATCTCAATTTTGGAAAGTGGTTTACTTCCAATTTGTTCTTTGAGTTCTTGATGAAGCGGATTTTGAGACATAAAAATTATTTGATTTGATTAATAAGCATTATTCCAACAATTTTCTAATGCTCTCAAAACCTCAGGCATATCTTTACTAAACTGTTCCATAGTTATCCCGTTTCAGATATTCTTAGCGAGACTTTGCTTATTTCTAGAATCCATCTTTTTTACTTCTTCCTGTGTTCTTCTCCATTTTACAGACTGATTGTGTCATCATATTTGATGACTTTCAGCATCAGGATAGTATTCCTCTATACTTCATACAGGTAATTCAACTATTTGACTGGTTTTGTTTTTTCTCAATTCAGGATATTTTGATAAAAAATCTTCAAAAGAACTTTTTCTTATCTCACTAACCTTATCTAATAAAATAATTACCTTTGTTTGATATAATGATTTATCAAGAGGGGAAAATATACTTCATAGATAATCAAAAACACTATCTGTTCTTTCTATATCTCACCAGACAGGTATAACTTGAACTTGTTTCTTATCAGAAAAGAATCTTTGAATAATAATATCCAAAAAGGCTTTATCACTTGTTCATTCAACAAGCAAGAAATTTCTTGGCAACAAAAGATCCGCTGGACTTCATCAAAGGAGATCGTAAATAACATTTTGTTTTTCCATATGAGAAACTGACTGAATGTCAGTAATTTTATCATTTTTTTCAACCCTAAAACATTTTTGATTATCTATATCATCAGCGATAAGCACAGATGAGTGGCTTGTAATTATTATTTGATCTCCTTGCTGAGATAATTCTATTAAAGCATTTTTAAGGTTTCTTTGTGCGGTTGGATGTAAATGTAATTCTGCTTCATCAATTAAAAAAATGAAGTTCTTAATATTCTCATTTTCTCTCCTATAATCAGCATAAGTTTGAATAATTGCTAGCATTAATGCTCTTTGCATTCAATCTCATTTTTCACTAGCAGTAGTATTATGTCAATCGTTAATTTCTGTATCAAAATTCTTTAATAAATCATCAAATTTTGGTGTTCTTACTTGAAAATGAACTTTTTCACATTCGGCAAACTGTTTTTTTAAATGTCATTCAACCCTTCCTCATATTTTAGCCAATTCTTTGCTTACTTTTGAATTCTCTCAAACAAATAATTCATTAAACTTATCTACAAAATTTTTATATTCTTCATCTTCTGACGATAAAACTTCATTTACAACACCTGAAAGCATTTGTCCAATTTCAGTTTTCGCACCATACTTTGATATGTCTTTAAGATTTGTTTCAGTCTTTACAAACTGTAATTTTGGCAAAAACTCATTAAGTGTTTTATCAAAACCAGTTACTGGCTTTGACCATTCTCCACTTTCTCATCTTTTAGGATAAAAAACCAATCTTTCATTTTTATTTTCCTCATTACTTTTTCTTATAATTCTTACAATATTTTCTCATTCGAATTCTCTTAATAAAGCTGTTTTATTAGCCTCATTATTCATTTTTTGAATTCAATCTAGAATACCTGAAAATTCGATTTCCACAGACATTTGCTCGTCTTTTGATCATTTTCTTTTTATCTCACTGATATCACCTGAGCCATTATAAAACCACTCAATAGCCTCTAAAAAATTAGATTTTCAATGGTTATTCCTTCATACAAATACATCAAAATTTGAAAGGTCTAACTCCACTTTTCAAATAGATCTATAATTTTGAATATGAATTTTGGATATATACATTTTATTCATAATTAATTTTTATAAAACTCCTCACTTAATTTCACATCCTCTTTACTCAGTCAGAATTTTTTATCTTCTCTTTCAGAATAATTTACATACATTTGATTAAGATCAAGCATTTTGAGAAATATTTCTTTTTGTCTTTCAAGTGAAAGACTTCTGAATTTTTCATCTGGTAAAATATTTTCTCTGAATTCTTTAATTTTCACATTGTAATTCAAAAAATACTTTTCATACATCGTATCAAAAAAATTTCCTAACTCTTCTGTGCTTTTAGTATTTTGAATAGCTCTCTTTGCTTCTTCATTCCACTCGGCTAACTCAAAATAAATAAAGTCTCCACCTCATTGCCAATTAATCATTTCACTAATACCTCATTTTTCTCAATGTATTACTTTCTTTATTCTCTCAACTGGAAGGGTTTTTATATAATCCATTTGCTCTATTCCTATGTATTGTCTCCCCATTTTATGAGCAACGGAAGCGGTAGTTCAGCTTCATAGATGATAATCTAAAACTAAATCTCATTGATTAGTGGATAAATCTATAATCCTTTTGATTAATTTTTCAGGTTTTTGTCAGTTTGATAATGTTTCCACTCAACTTTCTTTATTGATATTTATTGTAGATATATCAAGCCAAAGATCTCATACAAATTTATTAGTATTTTCTCATAAAAACAGGACTTTTAATATATTTCCTCGATCGTTATAAAAAATATTATTTTTTCACTTAGAGTTTTTTATAGATCAAAATTTACCCTCTGCCAAATCAATTTCTATCTTATTGTCAGGACTAACCAAATAAATTAAGTTATTCTTATCTTTCATCTTTTCTTCAAAGATATTTCATTTCTCATAATCCTTAATCATCCATTTTACAATATCATCTTTAACATTAGGGATAAATTTGTTATAATACTTAACATATCCCAATAATTCTTCTTTATCTTTTTCAATTTTTTGAGGATTGTATTGAAAAACACCTCTACTTTTTCAGTATATCAATAAATATTCTTTACTTTTCGGTAGTTTTTTTTCTATGTGAGCGTTTTTTAATCACTTTGACTCATTCATTTTAACCGATACAACATTTACTAATTTATCCATTCAAAATACTTCATCCATTAATACCTTTAAATACGCCTGTTCGTTGTCATCGCACTGAATAAATATTACTCCATCATCTCTGAGGAGATTATTTGCCACTTCAAGTCTGTTCTTCATAAAAGTAAGCCAAGTAGAATGATTAAAACTATCATTATACTTGAAACTATCAGAACCAGTATTATAGGGAGGATCTATATAAATGAGCTTTACTTTACCGGAAAACTCTTTTTTGAGACTATGAAGAGCAAGAAGATTATTCCCTTTAATGATGAGATTTTCTTTGATAGTTCATTCATTATCTCTTTTTATTTCTCATACTGCTTCTTCACCATTTTTTGTATTTCTTTTCCAGTTTTTTAATGCTTTTGGTTCTTCTAATCTGTCTATCTCATCTTTTGCGAGTATTTCATTGAAAAATATTTCTTTTCTTTGTGCTTTTGCTTCTGTATAATCCTGATTTTCTTCATCATACTTAAAATAAACATCTTCTCATTCATCTTTCCTCTGTCCTCATTCTAAAACACAGTCCTTGAATGGAAAATCAAGCACGACTTCATCTCTTTCTTTTAATAGTTTATTACCAACTTTAAGTCCTATTTTATTTTCAAATTGAGTATAAGAATTATCAAGTGAATTTTCATCAAGGAAAAACTTAAAATTTTGAAGTTTAAATACATAAACATCTTTTATCTTCATAAAAAATTTCTCCCTCGTCTGTGTATTTTGAAGGAGAAGATCTATGAGATTTTCATCAAGTGTATCTATGAGATCAAAAAGAAGAGTTTGATTAAGCTCTCATTCGTTCCAAAGTCTTGTATCTGATTGAAGAACAGAAAGGAGTGTATCTCTAAAAATCTGATTACTCATAAATAGCAAAGATGAAAAAGAAAATATAGGTGGATTATAGGAAATAATGGCTTAAAAGCAAACGATAAATTTTTCAAACTGATTCAAGAATAATGCCTCAAATTTGAGACATTATTCTTATGTTTTAATCTCTCTTCTTCTCATCCACACATATCAAAAAGCTCAGAATATCAGAAAGTAGGTCATTCCAATGTATAGGGATTTACTTTTCCCACTAATAAGGGATTGTGTGATCTGCTCTCATTTTTTTGAGAAATTAAAAAGTAGGTCATTGTTTATTTCTTCCGTAAGTATTTTTCAATCCTTTCAAAAAGTCTTTGTAAAAAACTCTTTATCAAACTGATTTTGAGGCAAATAGTCGCTTATGACTTTATCCACTTTCAATATTTTGATAGCTGTTTCGTTATTTGAATAATACGAAGCCATATTTATCACAAATGGATACGCAAGATAGAATAATAGGATGATAGATACAGGCACTAGACTACCGCGTATAAATAGGGATAAAGCGGTAAATATAGGAAATAGAAAGAATAGTAGGCTGTAATAAACAAGAAATACCATTCAGAGACTAAAAATTGCTTCTTGACCTTGCGGTAGAGAGAGGAGAGGTATTATAAAGCCTATAAACAAGAGACTAAGACTAAAAAATGAGAGTAGAGCCAAAACTACGGTTTTTGATATGAAATATCTAAAACGGTGGTTTTTTGTGTAGAGCAGAGCCCAATTATCTTCATCGACCTTATTTATAAAATTCGAAAGAATTCCAACACCAATAGGAAAACAGAATATGAGAAAAATAAAACAGAGAGTTACTATTTTATCTGTATCTGAAGATTGAGAATTGGAGATTATTCCATAAATAATAATACCGGTGATGAGCATCGTTCCGAAGATAAAAAGCCAAAGCCAGTTGGTTCGTTTGAGTTTTAGGAAGTCAGCCTTAATGAGGTTCCAAAGCATATATGACTATTTGGTGAGGGATAAATAATTTTCTTCAATGTCTGATCAGAGTTTCATAAATTCTTCTTTGGTTCATTCAAAGCATATTTTTCCCTTGGAAAAAACTCAGATATGAGAGCATATTTTCTCAATCTCAGATAATGCGTGGCTACTGATTATAGTTGTGATACCGCTTTTAGAGAGACTTCACACAAGATCTCTTATCTCACGAATTCATTCGATATCTAATCAATTGGTAGGCTCGTCCAATATGAGGATCTTTGGTTTATGAAGTAGAGCTACTCATATCGCTAATCTTTGTTTCATCCCCAATGAATACTGACTAGTCAGCTTCCTCGAAGCTTTATCGTCTAATCAGACAATATTAAGAACTTCATTTATACGCTTTATATTACTGACACCCGAAGTATAGGCGTGAATTTTCAGGTTTTCATACCCTGTGGCGTTCGAGTAAAGCATAGGTCTCTCTATGAGCGATCCCATACTTTCAAGATGATTGAGTTTCCAATCTTCTCAGAAGATTTTTACTCCTCATTCAGTCTTATTTATAATCCCTGTAAGTATTTTAAGCGTGGTTGTTTTTCCTGCCCCATTTCGTCAGAGTAGTCCATAAACGGCTCATTGTTCCACGGTAATATTAACACCGTCAAGAACAGTATTAGAACTGTATTTTTTAGTAAGGTTTCTGATTTCTATGACAGTATTTTTTTGCGACATAATATTGAATGAATTTATAAATTTCTAAAATAGCTCTTATCCTCCCGCAAGACTACAACTTAGGATATATAAATTCATATGACCTTCTCAGTCATCTGATATTGATACACCTTTCTTCTGGACGAGCTCAATATAACTAAAATCAGAGTTCCATTCCTTGGGAAATATTGGTTTAGATATGCTTATTAGGTCTTCTTTTTTAAAGAGTTCATCACGCCTCATTGTTGGTTCAATATATTTGGTTTTATTTAAAGCTTCTTGAAATGCTTCATCCGATGAATAATTTGCCGGTTTTATGTTTTCATCATATTTATAGTCTACATCAAGAGATTTTATGCTACGAAAACTCTTGTTAGTTATTGGATTTTCCCCCATAGTAGCAATAGTAAATTTATTACTCAGAAACTCGCCTGTATACATATCGTTTTTCTCATCAAGTGTTGTAATTATAATTTCAGCATCATTATAGAGTGGTTTAAAAATACGGCATCCAATATGATCAAAACCAATATTATATTGACGAGATCAAATATCTCCATACGATCAATCAGGTTCATTTGAGTTAGCTAACATAATATTTTTTACAATCGTTTCTCTCTTGGTGTGGTCTATAAAATTAACATAATCAAGCTTGTTTTCAAAATCTTTTATAAAACCATCCGTTCCTATCTTAGACACCAAATTTGTAAGAATAATATGGTAATCCATATTCTTTTTCAATATTGAATTTGCTGTTTTTCTCAGAAGACTGAGAACCTTTGAACGATAAACATCACCATTCTTTTCAATCATCACTTTTAGGCGTGGATAAGCTCTGTCATAAAGCTTTTGTTGATAGTCTGTAAGTTTTCCTGATATTAAATAATTAACCCAAATTTCCGCTTGTTGTTCAGAAATTCCTTGCTGTTTAGCAACCTCTACAATCATATCTTTTTTTGTGGAAGTGCCATCCAATGCAAAAATGAATTCAAATTGTCCAAGAATAAGAGATAAGGCTAATATTGTAGAAATAATTTTTTTCATAAAAAAGAAAATAAGAAATTAAAAATAATTATGCGTTTGTTTGAATAAATTTTGTAGTTTCATTTATTGTTTTTAACCGTTGCTTCATCTTCCAAGCCTGATATGGTCATACAAACCCTCAGATGAAACAAGAAAAACCAAATTTAAAAGCTTTGCGTATAAACAACGCTATAATTCACTCATTTACTCTGACAGTTATAGAATTTGGATCTTTCAAAGAATTAATAAAAGTCCATCCATACATTATAAAAAATCAAAAATAGAGATATATAAGTCAGGATATCATTGCTTTATTTTCAATATTAGGATCTCAATATGTTCCGTGATATTGCTTAAACCCCATTCAGAATAAATAGAAGCCAACCAGAATTCAGATAAGAGTATTTTTTATAAAAGTGCTATTTATTGCACTTTTTTCGTTTACTAACCTCACCAGATTACATTTAGAGCACACTGGTATCGTAAAAGCACGAACGCACTCCTGACACAGTCATACTCAGCAATCTACACAAGTTCCAACAGCGTCTACACTTGAATGTTTATGGCATTTCATAAAGTTTACAGTTAAAAAATAAGCCTCAGGAACAGAGTTCCAAAGGCTTATGTATTATCGCATTAGTAAGCAAAAATCATAAGGGGAACTGTCCCGTCAAGATGTTAGCTTACAACAACCTTACGCTTTCACGAATTCAATCGAGGAAAGTGTGACGAGCACAGTTCCCCATTTTGATGATCGAATTCATTAAAGAGTCCAAAAATGGACAAAAAAATAGCGAAGGTTTATTGTAAGCAAGATAATCATACGGAAAATCTGTGAAAATCAAATTTATTACAATTCCATAACTTATTTATCTGTTTTAGTTTTATTAAAAACTACCCCGTATTTCACATTTCCTATATCAAAATCCTGAGTAATACAAGAGATTTCTTGAATATTATTTCTTACTCTTTGGAAAGTATAATCTTCAAAGAATGTTTTTATGAATTCTTTATCTCTTTCAAAAATTTCTGTATTCTTATCATCTATATTCAACCATTCTTTACACAGATAAAGATAGAATTTCAACCATTTTCCGTTAGTTGGTATAAGCAGGGCTCTTGTATTCACAAAATGTCCACCATTATCGATATTATTTTGAAGTTTTTTATCAAAAAAGTAGTCTGGAATGACTGAAAATAAGATCATTCGATCTGTTCATTTTCTAAATATTTCGAAACGAAGCATAGGGAAAAGTGTATTCTTTATTTTAGGGATCCTATCCTGAAAATCTTGAAGATACTTGATAAATTCACTGGATTTATAAAGCATTCCTGTCCCCTTCATAAAATCCATTAAACGACACTTGATTTTTTCTCAATAAGGAAGGGCTGTATCGAGTTGCTTATGAGCAAATCGAAAAAACTTTAAAATCGTTTGAATATCTTTTCCTGAGAGATTAGATTCTGCTAATCACTTTTCAATATCTTTTGGCATTGGTATATTTCTTCATTTACCTCCTGCGTCAAGAATTCAAAAATTGGTCTTGAAGAAATTCCAAGTTCTTGCGATAGACCTAGAATTTAACTCCTTCTCTTCTATTCCTGGCTTTTCTTTGAGAATTTCAGATCTATTAAAAGCCTTTACAATAGCAAAGTTCTCTCATTTATATCTGTTATGAGAGTAGTCATTTACATAATTTCATACGGGATCAATCTTATATCCACTAGTCTTTTCTCCATTTTCAATAATGGTTTTATTATCTTCGGTGTATTTAATTCAAAGTATATCAAGCACTTTATGAATAGGAACAGAGTTAACGAGTCTCAATCTTTCTCATACGGAACTAATAAGCTCTGAACCCTTTAATATCTGAACTCGACATTTTTTTGTATCTCCTGGTTTTTTATGAAGAGATCCAGGCACTCTTGAAATCCTTGAAAGATCAAAAATCTTATCATCAAGTACTAGCCTACTATCTGTCGCTATTTCAGATGCCTTCTTTTTCCAGTCTTTTAAAAACTTTTCAGATTTTTCTTCCGTGTAAAATTTTTCATCATTCAAAATATACAAGTGAAATCAGTTCCTAGACTGTATTATAAAGTCAAACATATACCAAATATCTTCAAGCTTTGCCTTCATACCTTCCAATGATAAGGGAAGATTATCTTTTAAGTCTATATCAAAGTAAAATAAAGGGAATTTATAGGCATTTTCAGCCTTTCTACTACATCAAGCAGGAAATCAGCAAATGCTAAAAAAGAGATTTGTATGTTCTTTTTTATTTGAATTAATAATATCCACTGACTGTATCTTTTTTGTGTATTCTTCAAAAAACAAACATCATCTTTTTTCAAAAAATGAAACCCAGTCCTTAATAGTGTCAATATGTGCCATAATTGTAATGGTTAATGAATAATAAAACTTTGAAGAAAAATAGAGCTCTTATCTTTCTTCTTTTAAAAATTATATTAATGTCATTGAAAATTTTGACGAAAACCCGCACATTTTTTAAAAAAAGTTTCTGAAACCCGCACGCACTTTCCTGATTTTCCTTTTAAATAAGGAATTTCTTCAAAAAACTAAAACCCGCACAAGACAAGGTATAACCCGCACATTTTTTGCCATACTTTTCCCTTTGGAATGCGATATCAGCCCCCATTAGAAATATATATAATATAATAACAATATTAAATATCCCCGGAACATATTTCATAAATTGAGTAAATAAAAAAGACAAGAATTTAAAAAGACGGTATTTCTAAAAACTCACCATAAAAAGACAAGATAGTGCTCTATGAGCCTCCAACTTGCTTTGTTATGGTTATAGAGTTTTTTCTTTTACCTTACTTTAATTCTTATCTTTTCTATTATGACACAACTTCTTTGTAATTTGACACAATGCGGATACCTAGATATTAAGTTCTTCGATAATCTCATTAATGAATTTGATATTGAGCTTGATTATGAAAACATAATTCGAGAGTTTAGGGAAACAAACATAAACATATTTATTTATGAAGCATATGAGCAGGTAAAGAGTTTATTCATAGAGCAGAATTGAGAGGAAATCCAGAGAATTACTGAAAAAGATCCAAATGAAGTTGATTATCAGATATTTACTAATTATCTCGATAGCCATTTATGTTTTAACAATGAGGAAGTTGAGACATTATTTCAAAGTTGGAGAGATAAGATAGGGAGATAATCCCTATCTTTTCCTTTTTTATCTTTTAAAAAACATTTCAAGGTTTTTCATAAAATTTCTAAAAAGCCATATATACAATTCAAAAGTTCAGGTGAAATAAATACACCTAAGCATTTTTAATTATTAACTTTTTTACATTATGAATGAACAATTTACCTATGAAGTATTTCCTAGAAAGATTGAGGATGAAACTTTCTTACTTGCTTCCATTAAAACGGATATGAATGGACTGGTGAACATTCAGGCTGAATATAGTTTTAAGTATCTATTATTCAAAAATGAGACTGGTATTTATTTGAAGCAATACATTTCCTCAGATGAGGAAGCTTGAATATCATTTTTACTCAATTTTTATGAGAAGTTATATTCTTGAAACATTGCCTTTAAAAAGATAAATAGTCCCCTGTTATTACACAGATCAAAGCACTATTATACCGTTGGTCTCAATCATAACCACGTTTTTCAGATAAAAAAGCCGTGAGAAATTTGATTGAATACTTTTTCAAGTTCTACTGGATTGATAGAAAATGTTTTAAATGAAGCTTCTCTGGTATTAAAACAGGGTGAATTTATCCAATTTGAATTTAAGATTACCCCGAATTCATACGATCAGTTCACTAAGGCGTTTTTGTATACAATCAAAGAGATCTGAAAATCTGAGGAGTATAAAGAAGAGCTAAATGGAAGCTTTACTGACAAGCTTGGATTTTTCCTGTTTGATCTTAGGGTTTGTCATAATCTCGAAAATGAAAAGGTATTTGGAGATATTCTATATAAAAATTTAAGACTGTATGACAGCAACTGGAATCATTACGAGTATAAATATTCCAATAAAGATTATCCAAAGATTAGCAATAGATACAGGAAATGACAGATGGATATGTTTTTAGCCCATTGATTGGTTTCTTTAATCTCTGAAAATAATAGATATGTAAAAAAACTTCCTTCGAGTATCATTCCTATTAGTCCAACATTAGCTTTGAACAATGGAACTGGAAAGAAGAAATGAGCGTATAAGACATTTATCTGAAAGTGATTTAGAGATCTAAGGCTTAATAATCAGGAATATGTAGCTTTGGATCTAGAAAATCTTAAAAATCAACACTCAATCGTTCTAGGTGGCACAGGTGCCTGAAAATCCTTCACCACAAGCCAAATGATTGGTTTCGATACGATTAAAACGATTATGGACGATAAAAAGAAATTTGAAGATGGTGAGTTATTACCAAAATCTCAGGTAGTTATAGAAGACCCACACTGATCACTTAAGAAAAACTTTTATGGAATGCTTTCAATTTTCAATCAAGATACTTTTTTCCAAAATAAAGGCAATTTTCAAATAACGGAGTATGTGAAAAATATGAATAAAGAAACACTTGAACCAAACCTGAAAGACTTGCCATTTAAGAGATTGAAACTTGTTTTTAATCCATTGTATTTATGAGATATAAAGACCAGCGATCCAGACGAATTTTTAAAGCAGGTAAACAAAGCTTCTGAGAGTTGTCTGGATAGTATTAAATGAATATATGACGAATCTTGATTTTGAGCTCAGAATTCAGATATACTTCTTACGGCTATCAAACTTTTCGTCATTTTTAACGCATTAAAAATTGAGACAAACAAAAAATTAGATACCAGTAAAAACAATGAAGATATCAGGATTTTTACCCTGTCAGATATTCATAAGTTTTTGAAATATTTGGAAATAAATAAAAGCTTTCCGGATTGGGTTAGGGAAGACCTGAAAAGATGATTAAATTCTGAACATTGTGAAGTTGTTCTTGAAGTAGCAGAGTTAAAAGAAAATATGGAATATTACCTTACACTATTACAGAAAATACCAGGATGTCTTTCTTCATCTATAAACAAGGTTTCAGATTTTTCAGGATGATTGAAAGAAACTTTTTGAGGAAATACAGATACTGAAAATTATTCACTATTTTTAGAAGAATTCTTTTTGAAGAATGATTATCAAAAAACCAATATTTATTTTTTCGATTTATGAGATTTTACGCAAAAAGAAAAAGCTATTATTTCAAGCTTCATACTGGCGTATTCATATCATTACTGAACAATGAGAAATCACCAAAATAAGAAAAACTTAATGAAGACTTCAATATGGATTGATGAAGCGGATGTTATTCTCAATGGAGCCAATATTCTTAGTATTGTGGCAACTGAGCTCAGTCAAATAAGAAAATTTTGATTTCAATTTTCCTTTTTTTATCAGAGCGTAGATCAAGAGGCTTTTAGGCTTATTTATCCAAATATTGGCTTTATGTTGGTGTTTTCAGTGGATAATAAACAATTTGACCTTATTTGACCAGACCTTAATTCAGGATGTTTTTGAAAACAGCTCGAAGCCAAAGACATAATCAATAACCAGAGATGACGATTTTACGGTTTTTTCAAATTCATAAACGGTTGAAATTCAACTGTATTGATTGAAGGCTTTGGAATGAATACAAAAGAAATTAAATATCTTATCTCCTAATAAAAAACTATATGAAAAATACGACTTACAAGAATGTTTTAATAACCGAAAGAGATGTTAATATTTTAAAACTTCTTTCAAAACTCAAAATCTGAGAAAGCGATCTCATCAGAGATTTACTCAGTAGCGAAACAAGTCAGAACACTTTTACCAAGAGATTAAAGAAATTGGAGGACAAATGACTTATACGGGCTATTAACCAAGATCAGAGGGGTAGGACACAAAATAAACTTTACCAACTCAATACGAAGCAAAAAAAGGCTGATATTGAAGCAATCATAGGAACTGAGATACTCTGATGAACAATAAATATGAGTTATAGTATTTATTTTCATACCCTATATATTGGATACTTCCTTAGGTTTCTCATAAAACAAATCAAAAAGAAGAACGAAAACTATACTTTCATAGTAGATGATTTCATTTCTCAATTTGAGTTTCAAAGATGGACGACTATTAGAAAAAAGAACGAATTGAATACTATAATAATACCTGATTGATTATTAAGAGTATGAAGCAAGGTTCAGTGGATAGAGGTAGAGATACAAAATTCATTGAAAGATTTTAATAAGAAATTGAAGGGCTACAAAGAACAGTATTTTTATCTATCAAAAGAGGGTTTTTGTGAATTTTTTAAAAAAGATGACAAACATACGCTTCTAATAATGGCTCCTGAGTGGAAGATAGGATCATATACTGAAAGCTTAGAAAAAGAAAAGCTGAAAGAATATTATTCAGTTCAATTACTGAATGAAGATAGTGTTTTGAAATATCAATAAAAAGTATTACTACCTCTTCCGTGTTGACTTACTGGCTTTTAAAAACTACACCAGCCAACCCCCTAAATAAGCCGTAAAATACACAATCCCCTAGAAAAAAGTTTCTCGGGGATTGTGTATTTTCTCTAACGACTTTTTAGGGGGTTGGCTGGTGTGATAGAGTAGTAATGGGATAAATGGATATTGGATATGATAATGAGATATAGAATAATAATAATATAATAATATATATAATAAGTTAGGTTAGGAGAGAGGAGAGGAGGAGACTGGAAGAAGAAAAAGTAAAAAAAGAAAAATGATGAGAGGAAAAAAGTGATGGAAAAAGTGGACTTTTGTGTATAATGGCGAAAATCTTGAGTTGTGTGTAGTTTTTATTTTTTTAATGTTTTTGTTATATGTTGAGAACTATTGATTATAGAATGATTGAAAGTGAATTATATAAACAAGATTTTGAGATTGCCTGAAGAATGTTGAGTTTTTTAGATTTATTTGAAACACTTTGTGAAATGGAAATTTATCATATAACAAGTGATATAGCTATTCCAATATCAAAAGATATTTCTGAGGGATTAAATTTTAAAATTAAAGAATTGCTTTGAACAGAATTAAGATCTAGTAAATGACTTCAATCCCTGATTAATGGATTTTTTTGAACTTCAACCTTAAAAATTACTGATGATCACAATACTTCAATTGGTTTCAATATCTCAAATAGAGGAGTTGCTTATTTTAGAAAAGCTAATGATCCATTGATAAAGATTCAAATTTCATATATTCTCAAAAAAATATTCTGAGCTAATTTTGATCAAAAAGTATTTAAGCTTGAATTATCACAATCACAAAATCTTGGTATCAAAAAAATAGAGGAGCTACTTGAAAAATCTATTAAAAAATTCAATGACGATGAATTTAGATGATACGAAATTAGAGGGGAACTTGAAGAGTTTTTATCTAAAAATAAACCATTATTTCCATAAATTGTTTTAATAAACACTTTGTCCTCATGGAATGACCTCCAGGATCCGGGAAAACTATGCTCGCAAAAGCTCTTG
>JAVHSE010000014.1:0-20589 GCA_036172015.1 Patescibacteria group bacterium
TTCCTCACTGCTGCCTCCCGTAGGAGTATGGACCGTGTCTCAGTTCCATTGTGGTTGATCATCCTCTCAGATCAACTACCCGTCATAGCCTTGGTGAGCTATTACCTCACCAACTAGCTGATAGGCCGCAGGCTCCTCTTTTGGCGATAAATCTTTACTCCGAAGAGACTATCCGGTATTAATCAGCATTTCTACTGGCTATCCCCGACCAAAAGGCAGATACCAACGTGTTACTCACCCGTTCGCCGCTTTCATATTTTATAGCAAGCTATAAAATACTCACGCTCGACTTGCATGTGTTAGGCGCACCGCTAGCGTTCATCCTGAGCTAGGATCAAACTCTTTTAAACTTAAATTTTTTAATTATTTTTGTTATCCAGAGTTTTTTAGCTTAAAATTTTTTCTTCTAAAATTTCGATTATTTTAATGAACGATTATTTTTTTTATTTTGCTTTATTTTAAAGCTCCAGTAGCTTATAAATATATACGTATTTGTCAAAACTTTTTTTAATTATTTTTAATTAAATATTTTTGATTAATATCTGTATATTTTTAAAGCTGAGTTAGTATATTAAAATAGATTATTTTGTCAAAACTTTTTTTGACTTTTATAACTTTAATATGGTGGGCCTGGTTGGAATTGAACCAACGACCAATCGGTTATGAGCCGACTGCTCTAACCCCTGAGCTACAAGCCCGTAGTTTTGGAAGTTAAAATGGCGGAAGGGATGGGATTCGAACCCACGGAATCTGTAATAGATTCACTCCCTTAGCAGGGGAGCCCTTTCAGCCACTCAGGCACCCTTCCAAATTTGTTGTTTAATGGCGGAGAGATAGGGATTCGAACCCTAGATGACTTGCGCCATGACAGTTTTCAAGACTGTTGCAATCGACCACTCTGCCATCTCTCCGTATATAATAATGAATGTCTTAAATTTTTGTAGAAGTGGTCTTAATACAAAAATGGCTCCCCCAGTTGGATTCGAACCAACGACCAAATGGTTAACAGCCATCTACTCTACCGCTGAGCTATGGAGGAATATTTATTTTATGAGTGCTATTGTAGAAGTAATATTATGCATCTAATATTTCCTAAATGAGCGAAATGAATTCTATTTTTTTTTAAGAAAATGTCAAAATCTTTTTGATATTTCTTAAATAGTGATGTTTTGTGGCTTTAAATAGAGATGATTAATTTCTTATCTTTGAAAAGATTTATTGTATAACTTTTTTAAACAAAACTAAAAAAAATAAAAGGTAACCCTTTTATTTTTTTTAGACATCTAAATTTTTAACTGATTTTGCTCTTGATTGAATAAATCTTCTTCTTGGAGCTACTTCATCTCACATAAGTATTTTAAATATTTCATCTGCTTTTTTAGCATCATCGACAGTAACTTTATACATTTTTCTTGTTGTCGGATCCATGGTTGTTTCCCAAAGTTGTTCTGGATTCATTTCTCCAAGTCATTTATATCTTTGAATATTTTCTCAAATAATATCATTTTCAGCTATAATTTTTTCTTTTTCTTCATCTGAATACACATACCAAGAATTTTTTCCTTTTGAAAGTTTATAAAGTGGTGGTTGAGCTATATATAAATAGCCTCATTCCAATACTCATCTTAAATATCTAAAAAAGAAAGTAAGAATAAGTGTTCTAATATGAGCTCCATCTACATCAGCATCTGTCATTATTATTATTCTATGATATCTGAGTTTTGAAATATCGAATGTTTCTCAAATAGAGGTACCAATAGCTATAATAAGATTTTTAATTTCTTGATTGGCAAATATTTTATCTATACGAGCTTGTTCAGTATTGAGAATTTTACCTTTTAATGGTAATATAGCTTGTGTTTCTCTATTTCTTCATTGTTTAGCTGAACCTCAAGCAGAATCTCCCTCTACAATATATATTTCGGAATTTTCTGGATTTTTGGAAGAACAATCAGAAAGTTTTCATGGAAGAGTCATTCACTCGAGAGCTCATTTTCTTATAATAGTATCTCTCGCAGCACGAGCTGCTAATCTTGCTCTGGCAGCTAAAAATACTTTTTCAATAATTACTTTTGCAGTAGAAGGATTTTCTTCTAAAAATTCTCAAAATTTTTCAGAAAATACTGAATCAACTGCTCATCTTGCTTCTGCTGTTCCAAGTTTTGCTTTTGTTTGTCATTCGAATTGTGGATCTATTACTTTAATTGAGATAACAGCAGTGAGTCATTCCACTACATCTTCATTCGTAAGGTTTGGATCTTTTTCTTTTAATATAGCTTTATCTCTCGCATATTTATTAATAGTTCTTGTGAGAGCTGCCCTAAATCAAACCATATGAGAACCTCATTCTGGAGTATGAATATTATTTACAAATGATATAATATTATTTGAATATTCTTTATTGAACTGAATTGATAATTCAACTAATATATCATTTTTTTCTTTTTCAACATAAAATACATCTCCTATTTGTTCTTCTGTTTTATTTAAAAAGTTTACATATGATTTAATTCCACCTTCAAAATAAAATTTATATCTTTCTCAATTTCTTTCATCAATAAGTTTGAGTGTAATTCATTTTGTTAAATAAGCTTGTTGCCTGAGTCTATCAAGTATGGTTTTATAAACAAAAGTTGTTGTTAATTTAAATATTTGATCATCTGGCCAAAATTTAATCATTGTTCCTGTGGTATTTGATTTTCAGATAACTTCTATATCTCAAACCGGTATTCATCTTTCATAAGAATGATAAAATTTTTTTCCCTCTCTACAAACAAAAGCTTCTAATTTTGTAGATAAAGCATTTACTACTGAAGCTCATACTCCATGCAATCATCCAGATACTTTATAACCACCTCAACCAAATTTTCACCCGGCATGTAAAACGGTTAAAATAGTTTCTAAAGATGATCTTCAAGTTTTTGCATGTATTCAAGTAGGAATTCATCTTCCATTATCTTCAACACTACAACTTCCATCATTTCATAATTTTACAGTAATAGTATCACAATAACCTGCCATTGCTTCATCTATTGAATTATCCACAATTTCCCAAACGAGATGATGTAATCATCTTTCATCGGTAGAACCTATATACATTCAAGGTCTTTTTCTTACTGGTTCCAATCATTCTAGAACTTGTATACTATCAGCTCAGTAATTTGATTCTTCTGGTGTCATTTCATATGTTTGTTAAAGTTTATTTTCCATATCCTATGGAAAGGATATATTTGTTTCAATATATGTCTTTTGTTGAATAAATCAAGTTTTAATTGATATTTAAGTCTTGCTTAATAGGAAAGCCTTGCAATTCTAACATCTTTCTTAAAAATTTTCATTGTAATTTTCAAGCAAGAAAATGTATATGTAAATGCTCAACACTTCTATTTGCCATAGTTTCCCTCGTAAAAGAAAAATATGTTTCATTTCAAAAAAAATTTTCTACTACTTTGTGAATTTCTTGCATTTCTTGTAAATGTTGAAATGACAGATCTTTTGAAAAACAAATATGATCATAAAGAACTGCCATAATATGTCTATGATCTCATGAATATGGTGCTAAATTATGTAAAATATACCAATATTTTCACTTCCAAATGGTATGTTCTTTTTGTGTATTTGTATCACAAAAAGGACAATCATCTTTGCCAAAAACTTTTTTTCCGTTTAATTTTTTATGGTATTCGTCTCTTGACATAGGTTGAAACATAATTTATGATTTTATGGAAATAAATATTAAAACTATCTTTTATAAAGTTCTATAAACATCTTTTTATTTGTTTTCTTGTAATTTTTCTATAAGTTTTCATTCATCATAAAGTTTTTTTATGTCACTATATCATCATAATAAATTTTGTTTTTTTGCTTCTCAAGAAAATATCTGAGGAACTGTCCTCATTTGAGTTTCAGCTACAATTTCTAAAAGCTTAGTATAATCATCTCAAACATCTATTTCTATATAATCAAATCATAAATCTTTAATTAGATTTTTAGCCATAACACAATAAGGACAATTATCTTTTGAAACTATTGTTATCATATATTTTTTATTTAGTAATAAATATTTAAATTAAAACTATACATATAAAATGAAACGAATTTTAGGATAAATCAAATTTTAATTTCTTCCTTTCCCAGCAGCTTCTAATTTTGCTTGTTCATCAGCCACAGCCAAAGCATCTATGATATGTCAAAGTTTCCCCATCATAATAAGTGGAATACCAGAAAAATTTTGACCGATACGATGATCAGTAACTCTGTCTTGTGGAAAATTGTAGGTTCTGATTTTTTCTGATCTATCTCATGATCAAACTTGTGATAAACGAGCTTCTCATCTTTCTTTTGCTCTTTTTTCTTCTTCCATCGTATATATTTTACTTCTGAGGATTTGAAATGCTTTTTCTTTGTTTTTATGTTGAGATCTTCATTCTTGACAAAAAACTGAAACTCCAGTTGGTATATGTGTCATATGAACGGCACTATCTGTTTTGTTTACATGCTGGCCTCAAGCTCATGAAGAACGGCAAGCTTTTATTTCTAAATCTTCATCTTTTATTTCTATATCTAATTCATCAACTTCTGGTAATATAGCTACTGTAATAGCTGAAGTATGGACTCTTCCTTTACTTTCTGTTTCTGGGATTCTTTGTACTCTATGAACTCATGATTCATATTTAAATCTTGAATATGCTCACTCTCATTTTACTTCAAAAATAATTTCTTTTATTCCTCAACTCTCAGAAAGTGTTTGTTCAATTATTTCTGCTTTAAATCACTCATTTTCTATAAAAATCATATATGATTTCGTCAACTCTGCTGCAAAAAGTGAAGCTTCATCTCCACCAGTTCCAGCTCTTACTTCAACAATTATATTTTTATCATCATCTTGATCTTTTGGTAAAAGTGCAAGTTTAATTTTTTCTTCTAATTCACTAATAATAAGTTCAGATTCATCTTTTTGCATTTTTGCAAGTTCTCTCATTTCCTCATCTTTTTCATTATAGAGCATATCAACTGCTTCGTCTAATGAAACATATGCTTTTTTATATTCTTTAAAAAGATTTACAGCCTCAGAAATTTGTTTTTTTCTTGATGAAACTTCTCTGACTTTTTTTTGATCTTTAAATATTTCTGGATTTGATAATTCTTGTTCTAGTTGTTCGTATTCTAAAACTAAGTTTTCTAAATTAAATTTCATATATATTATGTAAGGATTAAATTTTTGCTTAATATAATGAAATAGAGTAAAATATCAAGGATATTTAATTAAATAGAGAAATTTATCTAAAATACATTCGAAAGTTTGGAATGAGAAAATCAAAACAAAATTTCTGAAAAATAAAATAATGAATAAAATAATTATTTTATTCATTCTCTCTTCCCAAAAAATCATTTTTCCATATACTATCAAAAATATTTACAAAATATAATTATGACAAAAAAGATATTAGTTGGATTATCTGGAGGTGTCGATAGTGCGGTGAGTGCATATCTCCTCAAAAAAGCAGGATATGATGTTACGGCTGGTTTTATGATTAACTACCTCGCACCAGAGGGCGAATACTGTCCAACACTCGAAGATATCGAAGTTGCCAAAGAAGTGGCAGCATATTTAGAAATCCCATTTTTTACCTTTGACTATATTGAAGAATACGAGAAAAAAGTACTCAATTATATGTATGAATGATACAAAAATGGAATTACTCCGAATCCTGATATCATGTGTAATAGCGAGATCAAATTCAAAGTATTTTTGGACGAAGCTATTGCTCACGGATTTGATGCAGTAGCTACGGGGCATTATGCTCAAATATTTCAAGAAAATGGAATCTATAAACTCAAAAAATGAATTGATCAAAACAAAGACCAAACCTATTTTCTCGCTGGACTTTCTCAATATCAACTTTCAAAATCGATATTTCCTATCTGACATCTAGAAAAACCAGAAGTGAGAAAAATAGCCTTAGAGGCTGAACTCCCAAATGCAACTCGTAAAGATTCGCAGTGAATTTGTTTTGTTTGAAAAGTAGATTTATCAAAATTTCTCGAGAAACAAATAGAGCACAAACCTGGGAATATTATTAATACTTCTGGAAAAATATTATGACAACACAAATGAATTTTTTATTATACTATTGGCCAAAGAAAAGGACTTGATATTTGATGACTCACTGAACCAGTTTTCGTGATTAAAAAAGATTGAGAGAAAAATGAGCTGATTGTCGGAACTGATACAGATATAAATCTCTATAGTGAGAGTCTTATTATTAAAAATATTCATTTCCTTTCTGGAGAACTAAGTTTTCCCCTGAAAGCAAAAGCAAAAATCAGATATAGACAAACAGATCAAAACTGTGAAGTAACACCTCTGGAGAATGAAAAATATAAAGTTACCTTTGATGAAAAACAAAAAGCCGTTGCTTCAGGGCAAATAGTAGCGATTTATGATGAAAATGATTTCTTAGTCATGAGTGGAGTGATTGAATAAAAAAATTCCCAATTTGGGAATTTTTTTATTCTTATCCGTTTTGCAATTTTCTTTCTTCAATAACTTGTTTAATTTTTTTTACTATATCTGGATGTTTCAATGAAAGTTCATTTATTGAAAATAACAGCAAACTAATAATTTCTGATTTTTCAATTACTTTCACAAAAGCAGTTCTTGTTTTATGTGCTGAGAAAATAGCCATCTCTCAAAAGAAATTTCCTGGATGTATATATCAAAGGGTTTTTTCATAATTATATACTTCTAATAATCATGATTTTAAAATATACATTGCCGTTGCATCTTCTCAAAGACTAAATAATAATTCTCATGGTTCCACTATTTTTTCTTGACAAAACATTTCTAATGTAGAGATTTCCGTTTCAGATAATGAAGAAAAAAGTTCAATATTTTCAAACATAGATAAATATTAAAAATTAAAATTATTTTTGTATTTCGATTTTATAAATTTCAAAAAGATCTCCCATTTCTACTTTTGTATCAGATTTTAATTTAATTCAACATTCAAGTGGTCATTCCAAATCATTAACATCAATAACTCAAGATTTTAAACTTTCAATTTTCCCATTTCACATATACTTATCTTTTCTAATAATTTTTATACTCGCTCATTTTTCAATTTTTGATTCTGCCTTTAATTTCAGTCATAAAATCATAAATCATTTATCTTCATAAAATATTCAACCAACAATAGCATTTCATAATTGAATTTCTACTTCTTTTGGATCCAGCATTCCAGTTACTATTTTTTCAACTCTTTCCGTAATATGATAAATAATTTTACTAGAAATATATTCGATTTTAGTATTTTCTATAATATTTTTTGTACTTCCAAGAAGATTTACATTAAATCAAATAAGAAGTGCTGAACTTCATTGACACATTAAAACATCTCATTCAGTTATATTTCCTACTCAAGAATGAATAATAGTTATTTTTGTTTCCGGTGTTGATAGTTTCAATAGTGCTCACTTTATAGCTTCTAAACTTCCATTTGTATCTGCTTTGACTACTACTTTTAAGTGTTTTAAATTTCCAGATTTTATTTTTGACATAATTAAATCAATAGAAGAACTCGATAATGATTTTTTAGAAGACATTAATTCTTTGTATTCTAAAGCTTTTGTTCTTGCTTTTTCTATATCTGAAACTACTTGAATAATATCTCATCCATCACATACATTATCAAGTCATACCACTAAAACAGGCATAGAAGGTCCAGCAACATGAATATTTTTTGAATTATAATCTTTTAAAACTTTTACTTTTCCATATGATCATTTACAAACAATAGAATCTCATTTATGAAGAGTTCCTGTATTAATCAGTACCGAAGAAACAGGTCATAATTTCATATCAAGATGCGATTCTAAAACGGTTCCAACAGCGAGTCTTGAAGCATTTGCTGTTAATTCAAGCATTTGAGATGACAGAACAATAATTTCAAATAAATTTTCAATTCATAATCAAGTTTTTGCTGAAACTAAAACCATAGGAGTATCTCAACCCCAATCTTCTGGTTGTAATCAATTTTGAGCAAGTTGTCATTTTACAAAATCTGGATTCGCTCACTCTTTATCCATTTTATTAATGGCTACTATAATTTGAATTCCAGCCTCTCTGGCATGATTGATACTTTCAATAGTTTGTGGTTTTACTCATTCATCAGCTGCGACTACTAAAACAGCAATATCAGTTGACTTTGCTCATCTGGCTCTCATTATTGTAAAAGCTTCATGTCATGGAGTATCAAGAAAAGTTATTTTTTCTCAGTTATATTCTACTTGATAAGCTCCTATACTTTGAGTTATTCATCCAGCTTCTTTATCAGCAATTTTTGTTTTTCTTATATAATCAAGAAGTGAAGTCTTTCCATGATCAACATGTCACATAATACTTACTACTGGAGCTCTTGGAGCTAATAAAGTTTTATCTTCTTCAGTGAGTAAAGAAGAAATATCCCCTGACAACATGTCCTCAACATGAAATCAAGAAGAAATATCTTTTTGTAATTTTATTTGAAAACTCTCTGCAACAATAGATGCTGTATCAAAATCAATTTTTGAATTAATAGTCACTTTCATACCATTTTTCATAAACTCAGTGATCAGTTTCATAAGTGGAATTCATATCTTTTCTGATAATTCTTTTACACTTAATATATCTGATACAATAACCGTTTCTCAAGAATGGTCTGTTAAATTTTGCTTTATATCTTCAATATTTTTTTCTTCTTTTTTTATATGTTTTATTTTATTTGAGCGAGAAAAAGATTCATCCTCTTCTATTAAAATATTTTTTGAGTATTTATTACTTTTATCTTTTTTAAATAATTTTTTTCCTTTATCTTCATCTTTTTTATCTTCAAAAGTTTTTTGAATTTTTTTTCAAAATTTATTATCTTTACTATGTTCAAAAATTTTGAAAGCTCATCAAGTATTTGGTAAACCTCCATTGTTGTTGTGTGAATGAGCTGAAGATGTGTTATTTCATGAAGAAGATGGAGTCACTCAAGTACTATATCATCCTTCTGTTCTAAATCATAATCATGTTTTTTTTATTTCAGTTTTATTTGGATCATGTATTTCACTCAAAGATAACTTTTTTATCGTGTTTATTTTGAGTCTTTCTGATTTCCCTTTATATTCTGTTTTTTTAGGAGTTTCTTTGTCTATTCATTTCTTGGTAAAATATTCTTTTTTTTGAAGTGAAAGAGGAGAATCTATGGCTTCTTTTTTTACTTCTTTTTGTATTATACCAAGTTCTGGTTTTAGTATTTTATTTTCTGAACTTTTAGATTTTTTATCTGATAATAAAGAAAGTTCTGGTTTTTTCTCTTCAATGAAAGATTCTTTTTCTGAAGATTCTTTTTTTATTTTAATTTTTCATTTGATTTGAATTTTATTTTTCTTTTCGAGATTATTATCAATACTTACAATTTCTTGTGATTGAGAATAATAATCATCAACTATTTTTTTATCAGACATTAATATGGTATATTATATAATTAAATTTCATAGATAATAAATTTTTTTTGTATATTGTCAAAAAAAATACAAAAACTTGTAAAAATTAAAAAAAATATTATAACCATACTGTATATTAACAGTAATAAATATTATATGGAAATAGAAGCTGTAAAGGAAATTACAAGTAATTTTTTCAATAAAATGATGATAATGTTAGAATCATTGGATGTTTCAAAAGAAGATGAAAATATATTTTATATTAAAATAAAAACACAAGATTCATCTTTACTTATATGATACTCTTGAAAAAATTTAGAAGACATCAGAACTGTTTTGAAATGAATACTTTCAAAAATAAACAACAAAAACATTATTTTACATTTAGAAATAAATGATTATTTAAGTAAAAAAGACGATAAACTTTTTGATTTTATTCAAAAAAAAATAGAAGCTGCAAAAAATGGAAAAGAAATTATTTTACCTTTTTTTAATGCTTATGAAAGAAAAAAAATACATTGATATGTGACTGAATTAAAAGATGACACCATATTTACAAAAAGTATAGGTGAATGAGAAGAAAGAAGAATTCATATATATACAAAAAATAGAAATATGACTATAGATATGGATGGAATTGGAATTTAATTTATAGATAAAAAATATGAAAAAAAGATTATTACAAGTAGTTTTTGTTTTTTTGATATTATTTTTAATGTGATGATTTTATTATGTAAATAATATCAATTATATAGAACTGAAAAAAATACAAAAAGAATTTGTAAAACATCCTGAATTATTACCAAATAAAGATGTCGCTCAATATACTTCTTTTTGATATTCTAACTTAATAGCTGATATATATTGGCTCGATACCATTCAATATATAGGATGAAATGTTATCTGAAGTGAATATAAAAAATATTTATTTCGTATGATCGATCTTATTACTGAACTAAATCCTTATTTTGAAAAGCCCTATTTAATTGGTCAATTATTATTACCAGAATATAATGAACGATATGAAAAATTAGAAAAAATAGAGCAAGATGTACATATTTGAGAAGCTGAAAAAATCTGATTAAAATGAGTACAAAATTTTTGTGATCTTCAAAAAATAAAAACTATCGAACAAGAACAAGATTTACAAAAATTATGGTCAAATCCAGCATATAAAAACCCTTGTAAAAAATCAGATATTCCTTCATGACAATGATTTTTATATTATTTTTATGTAAAAGATGCGAAAAAATCAGCTCAATATTATAAAATAGCAAGTGTAAATCAAGATAGTTTAGAGTGAGCAAAAATTATGGCTGCTATTATGAGTGGAAAATCTGGAGAAAGAGAAAAATCAATTATGATGTTTTTAACATTAGCAAAAGCAAACGATGCCAAAGAAAACAAAAAATGTCAAATATTCTCTCAAGAACTTCAAAAAATTTCATTTATGATTTATAGAGAGAAAAAAGAACTTCATTCTGAAATTATTAGAAAACTAGAGACATTGCGATTAAAAAATTATACTTTTAATGAAGAAGAAGAAGCAAAAAATATAATTGCTGGAAATAATTGTAATAATTACATGAATAAAGCTATTCGAGAATTAAATTTGCAATACATAGAAAACGGAAATAAAAAATATTTTGAAAAAAATAATAAAAATGCTCAAAATGCAAAAATATTATTTAATGAATGATTTTTAGATTTTTTACCTACAGATTACCAACAATACAAGGATTATGGAATAATATATTATTATAATACAGAAACTTGAAATTTTGATTATAAAATGTGAAGATATTAAAATAAGATACAAAAGCCAAAAATAGGAATTTTTATAAAAATTCCTATTTTTTTATATCAAATATTTGACATATATTAAAATCTATGGTTTAATATATATGTAATACTTATTGATGGAAATAAAAAACCGAAAAATAAACTTGTAAAACAAAAATAAAAATAATTAAAAAGTATAATAAAAATTCTTTAATCTATAAATTGTAATTTTATTACAAAGTTATATATTTGAAGCAAGGAGCGAGAAAATCCTTGAGAAAAATATTCGGAAGATAAGTATTACATTACCACAAAAAGCTCTATACAATTCCAAAAGTAATATCACAACGGGAATAAAAAGTATAGAGTATTTTTTTTTGTAAAAATTTGAATTATATATATAATCGTCCTACTTTATTTTAATTACATTATAAAATTATGAAATCAAGCATAAAAAAATTAGAAAAATCTATTATAGAAATAACAATCGAAGAAAGCAAAGAAAATATATCAAAATTTAGAAAAAAAGTACTCAATGATATTAAACAAAATGCTGATATAAAAGGATTTAGAAAATGAGCAAATATTCCCGATGCAATCATCGTAAAAAATTACTCAGAAGAAAGAATCTCCACTATGGTAGTTGATGAAGCTTTAAATAAACTTTATGGGGAAGCTCTGAAACAGAATAACATAATTCCTATTTCACAATGAGAAATTAAAGAGATTGTATCTCAAGATCCATTAATAGTTGTTATGTCAGTGGAAGTTTTTCCAGAAATAGAAATCAATAAGAGTTATAAAACTATTCAATTACAAAAAACAAAATTTGAAGTTGAAAAAAATGAAATAGTTTCAACTTTATCTGATATTCAAAAAAAATTTACCAAATTTGAAATAGCTTCTGAAGAATATCTCTCAAAAATGTGAGATAAGTTGAGTATCAATACTCAATGATATGATATGAATGGAAATAAACTCAATAATACCAATATGGATAATTATCCTTTAATATTAGGAAGTAATATTTTAGTTCCTGGTTTTGAAGAATGACTTGTTTGAAAAAAATCTGGAGAAAAAATAACTCTGAATATTGATTTTCCAAAAGATTATCATAATGAAGATTTTAAAGGAAAGAAAACAAAATTTGAAGTTGAAATTTTAAAAATTGAAGCTTCTATCATTCCTGAATTCACTCCAGAATTTATAAAAGATTTAAGAGGAAAAGATTTAGATTTAGAAGGTTTTAAATGATTAATAAAAGAAGAATTACTCGAAAATAAAGAAATGAATGCAAGAATGACTGATGAAAATAAACTGATTGATGAATTATTAAAAATATCAAAAGTAGATTTTTGAGAAAGTTTATTAAAAAATCAAATCGATAAAGTATATAGTGAGATCAAAGAAAATATTTCACAATCTTGAGCAAAAGTAAATGATTATATTGCTTCTTTATGACTTGATGAAGCAACATATATAGAAAAAAATATTACTCCAATAGCAACAAAAAGATTACAAGCTGAATTAATTCTCCATAAATTATGAGAATTAGAAAAAATAATCGTATCAGAAGAAGAAATAAACAAAGAAATAGAAAAAATACTTGTAAGATTTGGTTCTGAGGAAGTAGTATGAAGATTAAAGGAACTTTATAAACCTGGAACGAACTACTATGAAGAATTAAAACAAAGATTAGTATATAGAAATCTCATTGATAGTTTCTTTGTATAAGACTTATAAAATAAAAGACATAAATCTGAGATTTATGTCTTTTATTTTTCATCCAGCACCCAAACTCCATCCCAATCTTCATGAGGGGGATTTACCAAATATCTTTCACATCTACTTTTATAAGTTTTTGATGGGTTATCTCATAATTCAGCTAAAGCTGAAAATATATTGAATGCTTCATTAAAATTTTTTTCAAAATAAAATCCAATAGCTGTACTAAACCTGGAAATAATATCTTTTTTAAAATCTCATTCTTCTCAAATATATGAAATAAGTTCATAAATATTTATTCAAATATTTTTTCACTTTACTCTTATTTTATCTAAATATCGAAAGGTAAATTTTTCTTTTGCTTCATTATAAACATCTTCTGAAACACAAATATATGTTCCATAAAATTTATTTACTCATTCTAAACGAGAAGCAAGATTGACACTATCTCAAAGAGCCGTAAACTCCATTTTTTTTCATTTACTTCAAATATTTCAAACAATAGCATCTCAAGTATTTAACCCCATTCTTACCGTTAATTCATTTTTTCATTCCTGCTTCCATTTTTCATTTAATCTTTTTAATTCCATTTGCTGTAATAAACATGAATTACATGCATCAATTATTCCGTATTTTTCTATTTCTCAAAAAACTCACCACCAAGCCATAATAGCATCTCATTCATATTTATCTATTGTTCACTTATTTGCTTTAATTATATCAGACATATTTCAAAGATAAATCTTGAGAAATCAAACTAATTCTTCAGGTGATAATTTCTCAGAAATAGTCGTAAATCAAGCAATATCAGAAAAAAATATAGTTATTCTTTTCTTTTCTCCATCTAAATTTATATTTCATGTACCGTTTAATATTTCATTTGCTATATCACTTGATACATAATCAGATAAAGCTGCAAATAATAATTTCTTATTATCATCTTCATTCATATATTTTATTATAGATGAAGCAAAAAATGATAATAATATAATAGATATAAATCATATAGTATTATTTGGAAATATTGGTATTTCTGTAATATATAAAAATAATATATAAACGAGGAAAATAAAAAAAGATAACGATACTCATCAAATAATCATCCATCACAATTTTCTTTTTTTTAAATGAAGATTTAAAAATAAAATTAATATTATTAATAAAAAGGAAATTAAATATTCATAAAAAATATTAAAATAAATTATATAATTTTCATTTAAAATATCATTAATAATATTAGCATGAAAATAAACTCATGATTCTTCTCAAATATTAGGAAAATTAAATTTATCAATTCACTGAGATGTAAATCAAATTAAAACTATTTTACCGTTCAAATCAACTTCTTTTTTTCATTTATATATATCATAAAAAGATTCATGATTAAACTCTCTTTGATTTTTTAAAAATATAATATTAAATAAATGATTATTATCTAATGGGATTTTTTTATTAAAAAAATTATAAAAAGGTGTATTATTTTCTTTTATTTTTATGTTAGTATTATTTTGTAAATAATTATAATTATAATATTTCCTTAATATTTTAAAAGAAAAACTTTCATATAATCATTTAATTTTTTTATCATATAAGTATCTGTATGGATATACTGAATAAACATTATTATTAATAGCAATATTAGGATTATAATATCAGTAAAAAATACTTTTATCTTCAAAATAAGGTTTCTTTACATTTTTTCATTCAACTTCATATCATAATACTATATTTCATAATTTTTTAAAAGTATCGAACAATTTTGTATCAATATTTTTATTACTTGATTTTTCATAAAATAAAATATCTATTCAAATAGCAGCTGGTTTATAAGTAGATATTTTATCTAATACCTCTATTATATATTTTCTTTCTAGAGGATATCCTAATTCTTTTAGAGTAATATCATTAATTTCAATAATAACTAAATCTTTATTGGGCTTTATTTTGAATATTTTTTGGAAATGTAGAGCAAAATCATTATTTGAATATAAAAAATAAACTCAAATAAAAATATAAACTACAAAAACTGCAATACTCACTAAAAGAATTATAAAAGATTCTTTAATTTTTTTTCAATTTTTCATATTATTTTTTATAAAATTCTAAAAGTTTATTTAATCCGGTATGAATAATTTCTTGTCATTTTGCATTTAATTCTAAAAGTCTCTTTTTCATACTTTCCATGGAAAAATTTGTAACATCTATATTATCCAGTATATTATAACTTCCTCCTTGTAAAGATTTTTTTACATTGGTTAAATACTTTTTATTTTGAGATAAAAAAAGAAAAGTTTTTTGAGTTACATCAACATTAAAATTTTTAAATCAAAGTATATCTGTTAAATCATAAACACTATATTTTACTAAAGTTTCATTATACTCTTTATCATTTGAGTTTTTGAGTAATACCGTTCTTGTATTTACTTTAAGATTATAAAGATCACTATTTTCACCATTTTCAAAATTTATTAATTGATTGAATGTTTTGATTTTTTGAAGTACTGTTTCTTGTTTTTCTTTTGGTAACGTTTGTATATATCTATCAATAGTAGTCGTATCTTTTTGAGAAATAAGCATACCATATATTTTTGTATCAGTATTAAATAAATTCTGTATCAGAGTAAAAGGATTACTTTTTTTCATACTGAGTAAAAAATCCGTTCTTAATTTTTGTAAATATTCTACATCAAGTGTTTCATTCAATTGACTAAAAGCTCCATCAATTTTTATAAGCATTTCTTCTAATCAAAATGTACTTATTGAAAATATTTTTCCAGGATATAATTTTTTAGTGTCTCATTCTTTATTAGTAATATTCACTTCATGATTATGAACAATAAGATAATCCTTATCATAATTTGCTTCAAAAACAGTTCCTCTTACTCCTGCTGAAATTCATTTAATTTCTTCAGAAAAATGGGATTCTCAAGTTAAAATAGAAATAACATTTGACCAAGTTTGTCATTTGAGTAATTCAAATGATACATTAATTTTTGAAAGATCTTCTGACACAAAATTTTCTTTTATTTGTATTTTTGTACTTCATCAAAGTCTTGTGATACTTTTATCTCCCCATTCAATGATTGCTAATGAATTTTTTAAAGTACTAATTATATCTCCATTTTGTACTTGTTTTTTTATATTTAAAGCTAAAACTTGTTTTTCATTTCATTGACTCAAAGTCCCAGCTCATTCAATAAGTATCACATATGAATGTGTATCTCTTTTATAGGAGTTAGATATAAAATAAAATTGTAACGAAAAAAGTAAAAAAATTATAGTTATAATAGTTATAAAAACTTTATTTTTTAAAAGTTTCATTTTATATTGAATAATGAAATAAAAATATATAATCAATTATATCATAAAATCCTAAAAAACAAAAAAAATGAAAAAAGAATACTTATTTTTAATCTTTATAGTTATAATATTATATTTACTCTACTTAACTCTTGATTATAAATATAAAGAATATAAAATTAATAATCATATTGAATTAATAAATATGAATAATGAAGTAATGAGTAAGACTATAAATGACAATAAGGAAATACTGGAATATATAAATACGAATGCATATAAAAATAAAGTATTAAAAGAGGAACAATCAATGAAAAATAAATGAGAGGGAATTATATTTATTATTAATGAAGATAAATATAATAAATTTTCTAAAGATGTTGTTATAAAGAATAAAGAAATAAATGACAAAAAAGAAGTTCAAGATAGTATGGAAATATATGAAAAATGGATATATTTTTTATTTAAAAAAGATATAAGATAAAAAAAATTGAGATAGTATCTCAATTTTTTTTATAAATCTGAAAAATCAGAAGGAAGAGTATTCGTGTCTTTGATATTTGATTCGATATTCACACTCGATGACTTTGTTCAAAATATTTTATCTCATAATACTTTAATTTCTATAAATATTTTATCTGGTGAAGAATATTTTGTCACATCTAATCATAGAAGTCATGCTATCTTTGGAAAAATAAATATAGATAATACTATGACTCATAATCAAATCAATGCATACCTGATAGAATTAATAGCTGGTTTAATCTTATCATCTTTTCATCAAGATAAAATAAGTAAAACTCCTCCCCATAATATATATAATATAGAAAAAATTCCAGCAAATAAAACAATCAGTGCAATTCAAAATAAAAGAAAATCCCCCATATCCATTCTTGAAGTAAACAAAGCATTGGTAGATTGAGATCCGTTGATTCATATTGCTAATACAGTTTCAATAAACATAAATGAACAGTTAACATATAATTATTATGTAATATAATAATATATACAGATATTGCAATATTATTTATTTTTTAGTCTAAAACTTTTAAATTCACTCTTTTTCCAAGTTTATTTCCTACTATTTTTAATAATGATCGTATTGAAATAACTATATTTCAATTTTTTCAAATCACCACTCACATATCATTTTTATTTACTTTTAAAGTAAGGAGAACTCAAAGTTCATCTTCAGTTTTTTCAATAACAATATCATTTTTATTTTCAACTAAATTTTCAACTATAAATTGTAAAAATTGTACTTCTTCCATATATATAAAATAAAAAAATAAAAACCCCTAAAAAAGGAGTTAGATATTATAATGAAATATTATTTATTTTCATTAATTTTTCAATTCTTTCTGAGAGTTGGGCACCATGTGAAAGATATTTTTTAATAGATTCTAAATCATTTAATTTAAATTCTTTCGTAATAGGATTAAAAAATCCCAAAACTTCTTTGTATCAGCTTTTTGTAGGAGCTGTATGTTCAGTAAGAACTACTCTAAAAAAAGGTGAATTTTTTTTACCAGCTCTTGCGAGTCTAATTTTTAACATAATTACATACATTAATTTATATAAATAAAAACGATTTAATCTTTTAAATCGTAGTATATACTCAAGAAAGAATTCTTCATTTCGATTATATCGTATATTATATAGAATATAATCTGTTTTATAGTATATGTTATTCAACAATTTACATTTTTTATGGTGCCCGGAGCGGGAATCGAACCCGCACCCTCGATGAGAACAGGATTTTAAGTCCTGCGTGTCTACCAATTTCACCACCCGGGCAAATATATAGAAACTTATTTTTTGTTTCTATATATGTATTAAATTATTCCTTTTTTCTTTAAAGTTCTGAGACCAGCAGCCGAAACTTTAATTCTATATACTAATCCAGTTTCAGAATCTTTAATATTTCTATAAAAAAGATTTGGATAATATTTTCTTCTCATAGCTCTCATTGAGTGACTTCTTGTATTACCTACTCAAGTTTTTTTTCAAGTTATTTCACAAACTCTTGACATATATTTTTCATTAACAATTAATAATATTATTGCTTATTCTTAGCAATTATAAAGATTTTATTTCAATTCAAACTCCATTAGGAATATTTACTTCTTGTAATAACTCTAATGTTTTTGGAGTTGGTTCAGTTATATCAATAAGTCTTTTATGTCTTCTTATTTCAAACTGTTCTCTTGCATCTTTATTAACAAATGTAGATCTATTTACAGTAATTTTTTCTATTTTTGTAGGAAGAGGAATTGGTCCTACTACAATTGCTCCAGAATCTTTTGCAACTAATACTATTTTTTTTACAGCTTCGTCTAATAATCTATGATCAAAAGATTTTATAGTTATTCTCATTTTTTCTGATGTTTTTTTTGCCATATGTTTTTATGTTACATAACAATTAATATAAACTAAATGGTAAGAAGAAAGATATATCTTTCTTCTTAGTATTAAATCATATTAAACTAAAATTTTAGCAACTACTCATGAACCTACTGTTCTTCCTCATTCTCTAATAGCGAATCTTAATCATTCCGTCATCGCAATTGGAGATTGTAAAGTAACGGTCATTTTAGTATTATCTCATGGCATAACCATTTCTATACCTTCTGGTAATTCAATATCCCCAGTTACATCAGTAGTTCTGAAATAAAATTGTGGTTTATATCATTTAAAGAAAGGAGTATGTCTTCCTCATTCATCTTTTGTAAGTACATATACTTCTGATTCAAATTTAGTATGTGGTTTAATTGATCCTGGTTTAGCAAGAACTTGACCTCTTTCAACATCTTCTCTTTCAATACCTCTGAGTAATAATCATGCATTATCTCCAGCTTGACCTTGATCAAGAGATTTGTGGAACATTTCTACTCCAGTACAAGTTGTTTTTCTTGTATCTCTTAAACCTACTATTTCTATTTCATCTCAAACTTTTACTACTCATTGTTCAATTTTACCAGTAACTACAGTACCTCTTCCTTTAATTGAAAATACATCTTCAACTGGCATAAGGAATGTTTTATCTAAGTCTCTTTTTGGAACTGGAACATATGATTCAATAGCAGTAAATAAATCAAGAATTGGTTTTGCAACTCCATCAAAATCTTTTGGATTATTTAAAGCAGCTAATCCAGATCCTCTAATAATTGGAGTATCATCTCATGGGAAATCGTATTTTGAAAGTAAGTCTCTAATTTCCATTTCAACAAGTTCTAACATTTCTTCATCATCAACCATATCACATTTGTTCATAAAAACAACGATATATGGAACTCATACTTGTCTAGATAGTAATATATGTTCTCTTGTTTGAGCCATTGGCCCATCAGTAGCAGCAACAATTAAGATACCTGCATCCATTTGAGCAGCACCAGTAATCATATTTTTAACATAATCAGCATGTCCTGGACAATCTACATGAGCATAATGTCTCGTAGCAGTTTCATATTCAATATGAGCTGTATTAATAGTAATTCATCTTGCTCTTTCTTCTGGAGCTGAATCAATTTTATCAAAAGCAGTTACTTCTCAAGTACCAAATTTTGCATTTAATACTGCTGATATAGCAGCTGTAGTAGTAGTTTTCCCATGATCAACATGACCAATGGTACCTATATTCATATGTGGTTTAGATCTATCGTAAGCCATAATATTATAATAAAAAAATAAAATAAAAATTTAAAAACAAGAGTAAATTAAGCTTTGTTTTTTCTCATTTTTTTTGTAATCAATTTTACTGCTCTTCTTAATTTTCTATGAGCATGTCCTGTAAGTCTAGCCATATTATATATTGTTAGTTTTAATTCAGTATTTTTTTAATTTTTTTCATACAATTAAAAATGCATTGCTTAACCATTTAGTTTCTCATTCAATAACGACTCTTTTCTTCAAATTTTCAAAATGTTTTATAGCATTTCCAACTTTTGAAGTATTTTTCACTCTTTTTTGATTCACTGCATAATTAAGTCTTCTCGGTCTTTTACTGATACTTGACATAAAATAGTATAATAAAAATAAAAAATTATTAAGATTTTGCATCTTAATTTTTAAAAAAGGGGAATATGGTGGAGCATAACGGGGTCGAACCGTTGACCTCCTGCGTGCAAGGCAGGCGCTCTAGCCAACTGAGCTAATGCCCCAAAAATAATGGCGAGGATGACGAGATTCGAACTCGCGACCTCAGCAGTGACAGTGCTGCGCTCTAACCAACTGAGCTACATCCCCATTTCTTGAGTAAAGCGAGTAGGATTATATTAAATATTAAAAATAATGCAAATTTATTTTTCAAAA
>JAVHSE010000015.1:0-1012 GCA_036172015.1 Patescibacteria group bacterium
TTATTTTTTAAGTAAATGTTTGATTCCTATTTCAGTGATTTTTCTTCCTCTGGTAGATCTTTCTAAAAATCATATTTGAAGTAAATATGGTTCTACTACATCTTCTAAAGTAGCTTCTTCTTCACCAATACTCGATGCAAGAGTTCCGAGTCAAACTGGTCCATCAGAAAATTTGTAATGAATCGTATCGAGATATTTTTTATCTAAATAATCAAGCCCCAGTTCATCAATTCATAAATCTATAAATATTTCTTGAAATACTTTTTGTATATTAATTTCTTTTCCAATTATTTTGTAATCCCTCATGATTTTTAAAAGTCTATTTGAAATACGGGGAGTTCATCTGCTTCTTTTTGCAATAGATATATTTAATTCTGGAACTATTTCTAGATCAAGTATTTTTGAATTTCTTGAAATTATTTTTGATAAATCAGACTCGTTATAAAAATCAAGTTTTAATACATTTCAAAACCTATCTCTGAGAGGACTCGAAAGAGAACTGAGTTTGGTAGTTGCTCAAACCAAAGTAAAACTATTTACGGGCATTCTCACACTTTGTGCTCCAGTTCCTTTTCATACGATTATATCAATCACAAAATCCTCCATAGCAGTATAGAGTATTTCCTCGATTTGAGGTCGTAAACGATGAATTTCATCAATAAAAAGAATATCTCAGGCTTCTATATTTGATAAAATACTCACAAGATCTGCTTGTTTTTCTATAGCTGGACCAGAAGTAATTTTGAGATTACTTCACATTTCAGATGCTATAATATTCGAAAGAGTGGTTTTTCATAAACCCGGTGGTCAATAAAAAAGTATGTGTTCTAAACTAGCATTTCTCATTTTCGCTGATGTTATGGAAACTGATAAATGTTTTTTAATCATTTCTTGACCAACATAATCAATCAAAGTTTTTGGTCTCAGACTTGCTTCACTCAGATCAATATCTTTTTGAACGGTTTCAATAATTCTTGCTGGTTTTTGAGTTTTTGTTGATTTTAAGGCCATA
>JAVHSE010000016.1:0-4814 GCA_036172015.1 Patescibacteria group bacterium
AATAAAAAAATCTGATGAATTATTCATCAGATTTTTTTATTAAAAAGGGATATCTTCTATTGAAATTTCTTCTTCTTTTTTTGGAGATGATTTTTTTATACTTGGAGTAGATGATTCATATCATCCAGAAGGTGAAGATGTATCACCACCTTTATTTCCATCTAACATAATCATATTTTCTCAAACAATTTCAGTTTTGTATCTTTTTGTTCCATCTTGAGCTTCCCAAGATCTCGTTTGAAGTCTTCATTCAATATAAATTTTTTTTCCTTTATGTAAATATTTACCAGCTATTTCAGCAAGTTTTCACCATAATACAATATTGTGAAATTCAGCTACTTCTTGTTTTATTCCACTCGCATCAATCCAATTTCTATTGGTAGCAATAGAAAAACTACAAACATTTTGTCATGTTGGAGTTTGTTTTAACTCAATGTCTTGAGTAATATTTCAAATTAATTGAACTTTATTTAAATCCATATTGGTAAAGTAAATATTAAAATATGTTATATAAACACAAACGAATTATAGATTATTTTTTCAAAAATCAAAAAAATATATTATTTCATTGTTTTTTTTGCAAGTTTCAAAAAAATATGGTAAGATTGGCATAAGATTTTAATTTTAAATATTATTTTATGAAAAAAAATAGATTATTATGAGTTTGTCTCGCTTTATTTATATCATCTACATATTTCCATGTTCATGCAGCTTTAGAAGATTATTCTACTCTCAGAGATATTGATAAAGGAACTTTTAATGAATATAGGTATTCTATGGTAAAAGAATATTTTAAACTCAAAGAACAATTTTCCTTACACGGATCTATAGATAAAGCCATAGCACTCAATATATTGAATTATGCAAAATCTGGATATAATTATTTACCAGATAGTTTAATGAATCAAAATTATTATAATGATTTATCTATTGCAATCAAAAAATGATACGAAACTCCAAATAGTGAGGTCTATTATGAAGAAATAGTAAAAAAGATAAGTGATTATTTAGAAAAGGTAAATATAAAAAAAATTACATGAAATATAGAAGTAACTCCAAGTAGTTGAAATGCTCCTTTAGTAGTGACTTTTAGATGAAAAGTAACTGATCCAAGTGGAACTATTATACCTGCTTCTAATTATGTTTGGTGGTTTGATCTTTCGTGAATTAAAAAAATTATAGGAAGATGAACATCAATTAATTATACATTTAAAGAAGAATGAAGTTATTCTGTTTTTTTAGATGTGAAATCAACACATAAAAATTCAGCTTGATACACAGATGTTATTCCATTTTCAAGTAGAGCAAATATATGAGTAAAAGAAAAAATAGCATCGATTATTATTAATGTAAATAGTCATCCTTTAAGAGAATTAGATGAAATGAAATTTACTCCAGAAGAATCAAAATATGGTTTAATTTTTGATGCAACGAGTTCAACTCCAACAGGTGGATCAAAATTTATGAGAACAGAATGGTTTTTTGGAAATGGAATAGAAAGAAAGTATGATGGAAATCCAAAAATGGAAAGAGTTGTATATTCTCAAGAATGAAATTATTCTGTTACATTAAAACTCACTACCAATGAATGACTCACAGTAGAAAGAAAATTTTGAATTTCTATTCATAAACCAATTGCAACTATAGATACGAATAAAGAAGATGGATTTATAGGAGATAAATTTGTTTTTTCTGCGAAAACGAATACGAATGAAAAAAATCTTTCTTTTTCTTGGAATATCATTGATATTAGTAATGATAAAATACTTGTATCGAAAGATGGAAATATTATGAATTATTCATTTAATGATAAAGGAAAATTTAATATTCAATTAAAAGTAAAAGATGCTGCTTGAAATGAAGACACAGATACAAAAATTATTTATATAAATTCGAGACCTCCTATAGCTGAATTTGCAACAAGTATACCAGATAAATCAAAACCAAACAGAATTTTATTTGATGGAACGAAAAGCTTTGATCCTGATTTTAATGATGAATGAAAATTAAAATATGTATGGACTATTAATTGAGAAATTATTCAATTAGATCAATTAGATAGTAAATGAGCCATTTGATATTATACTTTTGATTCTATTTGAGATCATAGTGTTCATTTAGAAGTTATTGATCCAGATGAAATGTCTTCTATAAAACAAATTAAAATTTCAATAAGTTCTATTTTATCTGTGGAATTATTTACTTTTCCTAGAGTCATACAAAGAGAATGAAATATTCGTTTTGTGGTATCTTCTCCAACTGCAAAAATTTTTGAGTGGGATTTTTGAGATGGGGAGAAAAAATCATGAAATGTAAATAAGGCCGAACATATTTATAAAAAATCATGAACTTTTACTGCTAAACTAGTAGTGAAAGATAGTGATGGACATAGTAATGAAGTTTCAAAAACTATATATGTGTGAGATACAAATACTCCTTTCGCAGTAATATGATTAAATATATGATCAAATGAAACTCCTGAATTTCAATCATCAGCATGTAATAAATGAGCATATATAGTTGATAGAGTAAAAAATATTAATTTTATAGGATCAGAAAGTATGAATACTGATGGAACCAATGAATGATTATCATATTCTTGGAAAATAGGAAATAAATTTATTTCTAGTAAAGACCTGACTTACAAATTTGATGAATTGTGATGTTTTCCTATAAAATTAACCGTAAAAAATATAAAAAATGGAGCCATTCATTCATCAGAAACTTGGGTAAAAGTTTCCAATATAAAACCAAGTATTACGAGTATAGATATAAAAGTAGTTGATGATAAAAAAGATCCAGTAATAATTTGAGTATCAGCATTGTGAGTAAAAGATAAAGATGGAGTTATTCAATCATATTTATGGTATTATTATACAGATACTGATAGTGACCCACAAGATTTTAGAATTACTTCAACTCCAGCTACTACTTTTGTATTACCAAAAATAACCGGAAATTATTATTTTGTAGTAGTGATGAAGGATAATAATGATGAAAGATACTCTTCTGAAGAATCATCTTCTAATAAATATTCTGTTACATTGACATGAGATAATATAAATACACCACTTATAGATTTTAAAGTAAATAAAAATAATGTATTTATAGGAGAAGAAATTATATTTACTGCGAGTGTAAAAAATATTTTGTGAGAAGATATCACTTCTAAATCACAATTTTCATGGGATTTTGATGGGGATGGATTTTATGATAAAGAAACCAACATTTGACAAATAAGTAATATCTATGAAAACTCTTGAAATTTTTATACAAAAGTCAGAGTAAAATATAAGTGAATGACGAATGTGAGAACTATTGAAATGAATGTAGCTAATATTTTAGAACCAAAATTTGAATACATGTCATTTTGAGATACATATCTCTTTTTTAATACCAGTAAATGAAAATTTAATAAAGTAACTTGGGATTTGTGAGATGGAAACAGTATAAGTGATAAGGATCATTTTAGCTATACATATGAAGATTCTAAAAATACTCATAATGTAGCTTTAAAAATTAGTGAAGGAACGAAAGTAAAAGATATACAACAAGAAGTAGTCAGTAATATGAGAAATAAGATTTCTCTGCAAAATGCTGACGGATTCAAAATATTTTCTTTTCCTGAGATGAAAAATGATACTATTACTATAAAAGAAAACGGTCAAAAGGCTTACATTTATATAAATGAACAAAAAAATGTAAAAAATTATGCTGTTGATTTTGATATTGATATTGATTCTGATTTAAATGGATGAAAAGATGATGATGTAGATAATAAAAATGATCCTACCTATGAAAAAGCTGGATTATGAGAAATACTTTTAAATGAAACAAAAGTTCAAAAAATAAGAATATTTTCTCTTGATACTTGATGAAAAATTATCGAATCGAAAGATATACAAATTGAAAAAGAATATATAAAAGAACAAGAAATTGATATCAGTAAAATTATTTTTAATGGTATTACTGATAGTGAAAAAGCAAAAGTTGAAAAATTGAAATCTTATATCAAAGAATTACCACAAGAACATAGATTAAAATCTATGAAATATGTTCAAAAATTACAAGAAGAATGGTTTTATGTAAATGAAAAAACAAAAATCATTTTGGAATTTGAATCGTATATTGATGGATTATGAATATCAAATTCTAGCGAAATTATTAATTTATTAGAATCATTTTTAATAGAAGGACAAGAAGATCAATCTATGAGAAATATGTCATATAATGTAGTGAAAAATTTGATCCCAACAGAATTAGTAGAGTACCAGGAAATTATTTGAAATTTAGATCAAATAAAATCAAATCCTGATAAATTGGAAGAAAATAAAGTTTTATGAAAGCAAATTCTTGATCTTATTACGGATACATCTTTAATTAAAGTGGAAGATAAGAAGACTATTAAAAGTCAACTACAAGTATTTATATATGGATCAGTAGATAAAATTCCACAAGAAGTAGTACAAGAAGTGATCACTACTCCAGCATCTTGAAATAAAGTGATTTCATTACTGACTTGATTCTTAAAACTTATTGGATATTTTTTTCTTATTATATTCTTTTGATTAATATGATTTTTTATATGGTATAAAATTACCAATAAAAATAAAAATATGTGATTACAAGATTTTATTATTGAAAAAACTTCTAAATGAAAAAAAGAAGATATATTTGCAGATTTAGAAGATAAAAAACCAGTAGTAGAAGGAAAGGAAAATGTTATAACGAGAGAAGAAATAAAACCAGAAATAAAACCAGAAATAAAACCAGAAATAAAAGAAATATTTATAGAAGAACCAAAATCAAAAATT
>JAVHSE010000017.1:0-4810 GCA_036172015.1 Patescibacteria group bacterium
TAAAAGATACTTTTGCATAAAATAAAAAACTATTATAATTCCAATATAATAGTTTTTTATTTTTTTGCTTATGTGCTGAATATTTGCCTATAAATGAGCATGAGATGCTTCCAAATTTTTAATTGATTGATTAACGAGTTTAGAATATAGATGATACGATAGTGCTTGACTTAGTCTTTTAAATGATAATTGAGATATTTATATTCAAAAAGCTATTGGAAGAGTTTCAAATCTCGCCTCTCAAGTATCAAATGATAAAATAGATTGAAATAAATTTCATACTGGAATAGCTCATACAAGATGGGCAACTCATGGTGGAGTAACTCTTACTAATACACACCCACATTATAGTCAACATAAAAGATTTTTTCTCGTTCATAATGGAATTATTGAAAACTATATTGAACTTAAAAAAGAACTCATTTGAAAGTGATACTTATTTTACGGTGATACTGACTCAGAAGTAGTCGCAAACTTGATTGAATATGTATTTGAAAAAGATTTAGAAACTACCTTGAAAAAAGTGAAAGAACTCATAACAGGAGCTTATGCACTTGCTATAATTGATAAACAAAACCCAGACCAAATTATCGCGATAAAACTCGGAAGTCCACTGATAGTTGGAATTGCAGGAAATGATTTATTTCTCTCAAGTGATGCGAATGCTTTAGCAAATATCACTGAAAAATATATTCCGATTGATGATAATGAAATGGTTATTATTGAAAAAAATAGCTACAAAATTATTAGTGCTGGACAAGAAATAGAAAAAAATAGTTTTAAATCTCTTAAAAATGAATCCAATGAAGATGTATGAGAATTTAAACATTTTATGCTCAAAGAAATTTTTGAAATTCCAAATATTATTGAAAATATTTTAGGTGGAAGAATTCATTTTGAAACTCATGAAATAAAAAGTAATTCCCTTGATAAACTTAGTTTAGATAATATTGAAAAAATAGAAATTATAGCTTCTGGAACGAGTTATAATGCTGGAATGATTGGTAGCTATTTATTTGAAGATTTAGCAAATATTCCATGTCAAATACATATTTCCACAGAATTTAAATACAAAAAACAATTTATAAATAATTCTACTCTCTATATATTTATTTCTCAATCTGGTGAAACAGCTGATGCATTAGAATGTTTAAAAATAGTAAAAAATAAAGGTGGAAAAACATTTTGAATTGTCAATGTAGTTGGATCAAGTATTGCAAGACTCTGTGATAATTGACTCTATACTCATTGTTGAGTTGAGATTTGAGTAGCCTCAACAAAAGCATTTATAGGACAACTTTTAACACTTCTTACGATAGCTTTGTATGTTGGAAATAAAAAAGATCTTGATTATACAAAATATAGAGAGATTATTGATTCTCTCGCAAACTTAAAAGATGATATCAATATGGTGCTGATGCATAGCCATCAAATAGAGAAAATTGCAAAAAAATATTCTCTTTATAAAAGTATGTTTTTTTAGGAAGAAATATATTTTATCCTATGGCTATGGAAGGGAGTTTAAAATGTAAAGAAATTACCTATAATCACACAGAAAGCTATTCAGCCTGAGAACTCAAACATGGGCCACTGAGTCTTATTGAAGAAAATTTTCCTACTCTTCTCATTAATCCAGCATCAAAACTCTATGACAAAAATATTTCCACTCTCAAAGAAATACAAGCACGAAATGGAAAAGTTATTTGAATATTATCTCAAAATGATGAACATAAAGCAGAGTATGATGATAGTATAGAAATACCAAGAACCCATGAATATAATGCATTATTTACCACAGCTGTTGTATTGCAATTATTTGCCTATTATATGGCTGAAACTCTATGAAGAGAAATTGATAAACCAAGAAATTTAGCAAAAAGTGTCACGGTTGAATAATAAAAAATCTCAGTTTTAACCCTGAGATTTTTTTATATGTAAAATAAAAATATCGCGACTAATATTCAAAGTACACTTCCTGCAAAAGCTTCGCTCGGAAGATGGCCGAGAGATTCTTTAAATTTCTCTCACAGTAATTTATTAATAGCTGCTGCATGAAGACCTGCTTCATACCTAATATTTATTGCATCATATATAATAATCACCGTAAATCATAAAGTTATAGCAAATAGATCGGATGAAACTCAATATTTTAATGAAACTGCTGTAGTCAATGCTGTAACAACTGCACTATGAACAGATGGCATTCATCAACTTGATAATGCTTTTTTTAAATTAAATTTTCAACTCATAAATATAGAAGAAAATCATTTTATTATGACAGCTATTAAAAAAGAAACTGTTGGAATTAAAATTAAGTGAGAATAAAAAAAATTAAATTCCATAATAAAAAGATTAAAAAATTAATTAATTTCTTCAATTTTATATTCAACCATACCTCAAAAAGTTTTTACTTTTATTTTCTCTCATTTTTTCTTTCCAATAAGAGCTTTTCCAATTGGAGACTCATTAGAAATTTTTGGAATTGGAGTTGCCATTATATCAGCTTCTGTAGTTCCAACTATTTTATAATTTTCTCATTCTTCTTTTTCTGATTCTATAATAGTAACTAAACTTCAAATTTTTACTTTATTTTCATTTTTTCAAACTTCTTCATCTATTAATGAAATATTTTTTAATTGTTCTTCTAAATCAAGTATTCTTTTTTCAACTTGTGCTTGTTCATTTCTTGCATCTTCATATTCTGAGTTTTCAGAAAGATCTCAAAAAGAAATGGCCTCTTTTAATTTTTCTGCAATTTCTACTCTTCTTATAGCTTTTAAATGATTCAACTCATCTTGTAATTTCGCTAATCATTCAGATGTTACATATATTAAATTTTCACTCATAATATTAAATTAAAAATTAAAATTTTTCTAAAATTGATTTTATATTACTATAATAACTTTTTTTTATATTCAGTCAAAACAAAATCTTTCAATTATAAATAACCAATCTCACTTTTCCATCATCTTTTGCAAGATTGAGAAAAAATGATTTTACACCAAAATTATTTACTTTATTTAAGGTAAATTTTTTTAGTGTATTTTTGTCCAAAGATAATAATTCAAAAATATTATATATATTATCTATATCTCAAGTTGGAAAAAGATATAATTCATAATTTATATTAGAATAAGTAATATATTCAGTTGGGTATTCATCGGTAATATCAAATATTTTATAATACTCATCATATGGTTTTTTCAATAAGACATTTTCATCAAATGATTGAAACAAAATATTTAATTGTCCAGTAAGATTAAGAGTATCTTTGGTTACATTTGGATTTGGTGTTTGCACTCAAGCAATAGTTCCAGTAAAGTTTTGACAATAAACAGCTTGCACTGTTTCACAATTACAAGTTTTACTATTGTTTTTATATGAATACTCATCACTCACTTTTATTGCTTCTTTTTCAAGAAAAACATCTCAATATTTTATCTTTTTTAAAAAAAAATTATAATTTTCACTCGAAAAAGAAAGTCAAACATTGATTAAAAAAAGTAATATTATACCTCATATAGCATACACTATTTTTTTCATACGAAATTGAAATTATATTATTTTACTTTTACATGACCAAAATCAAGTTCAATTGGAGTATCTCTTCCAAGTATATTTACATTTATTTTTACATATCATTTTTTATCGTTGATTTCTATAATCAATCCTTCATTTCATTCAAAAGTTCATTTGGTAATCGTTGCCAAATCTCAAACTTTAAATTTAGTAGAAAAAGTTTCAGCATTTTTTTCTAACATTCATTTTAATTGTGCAAGTTCTTGTCATGAAACAGGAACAGGAACATTCCCAGCTCATAAAAATCAAGTTACATTTGGAGTATTTCTTACGATATACCAACTTTCATTTGTTACGACCATTTGTACCAAAATATATCACGGAAAAATATTTTTTTGTCTTTTTACTTTTACTCATCCAGCTCTTACTGAAACTACATCATGAGTTGGTACAAAAACATCTAAAATATAATCCTGCAAGGAAAAACTTTCTCTTCTTTGAAATAAAGATTGTTTTACATTTTCTTCGGTTCAAGAAATTACTTGAATAACATACCACTCAGCTTTATCCATGTTTTATTTTATTATTTAATTAAATCTCTAACAGCAAATATAACATTAGTAAATAATGTAGATGCTATAAATATATAGAGTCCAAATAGCACTAATACAGTAATAACGATAAAAAAATATTTTTTAGCTTCTTCTTTGGTCGGCCATACTACATGTCCAATTTCTCTAAACGAATCTTTAAAAAATTGTATCATAAGAAAAAATTTAATATTTAAAAAAATGCTACAATATTATCTTTGCAGCACTTGTCAATAATGATTATATGAAAAATATTGTTTTGTCAATTATATTTTTGACATCAACTGGACTAAAATTCATTTTCAATAGAGTAAAATGTTTCTTAATTCTTCAAAGTCTTCTTTTTTCATAATTTTTTCTCAGTGAGTATTTTCATTTCTATATTTTAATCTGAGTAATGCTATCATATTTGGTACATCATTATAAAAAGTATCTGTAATTTTTTCATATTCTCCATTACTGACTATTTTTCAATTTTGAGGATTGGTTTTGAGAAAAAATTCATAATTGGAAAAATTCTTTTCTAGATAATTTTGAAGCGAATTATTCTTTTTTAGTAAATTCTCCATTGATCATAAATCAAGATAATTTGATCCTAAATTAAAATAATCAATCACTTGTTTTTTATTTTGTGGTTTATTTTGTTCTTCATCAATAATTGAAAGTGAAATATCTTCGTCTTCTCTTATCTTATCAAATAC
>JAVHSE010000018.1:0-4798 GCA_036172015.1 Patescibacteria group bacterium
CCAACATTAAAATCCTCAATAATATGCAAAATACTTGCCACTCATATAAAACTTGCTATCACACTATCATAGTGAAGTTTTTTTGTGATAATAATTAAACTCCCTCAAATAAGCAAAAGAATCAAACTCGATACTATTCCTGAAAAGAAAAATAGAGAACTAAAAATCATAAATCAAGCCAAAGTATAGATTATTTTTTCTGCGATACTATCTGATTTTAAAGAATAGTGTAAAATGATATTTCAAAATAAAGCGGAACCAATATATCCTCCCATCAGCACTATTCATCTCACTCATCAAGAAGTATATGCCAGTCAACTTCCATCAGAATTAATTTTGATAGATTCTATAGTTCATCCAGTGATAAAAGCAAAAAATGCATGTCAAAATTCATGCAAAAAAGTAACGATTAAATTAATTGGATAGAGTATATAATTTCAAAAAGGAAGAAACTTTAAAATAATATAAATAATAATCAAACTAAATAATATTTGTATTTTTTTGTTATTCATAAAGTTTTAATTAAGAATTATATTATTTTTAATTCTGAGTTCTATTTCTTTTATTTTTGATATAATTTCGTCTTGAAATACTATATAAGTAAATAAATTATGAAATACATCTAAAAAATGTGACTTAAACCATTCTAATTCTTGAGTTGATAAATAATTATTATCAAAAGAGCCATACTTATCAAAAAAATTATTGTATGAATTTAATAATGTCATTATTTCTTGTTTAAAAATTTCAAGTCATTCTAAAATTAAAGTATGAGACAAATCAATAAGATATCATTTATCAGTACTTGTTTCTTGTAATAATGTATAATAATTATCATGAATATTTATTTTATCTTCAATAATCAGTTCTATAAAATACATAATAAATCATTTTTGTTCTATATCAAGAGCTCTAAAAGCTTCAATATTTTTTGAATAATGTAAAAGTTTTTCTATAAAATTTTGTTTTGAATCAAATTGATTTCCAAAAAACATCAATATTATTTCCTGTTTTTGACTATTTCATAAAAAAGATTCTTCAATAAAACCAAGTTTTTTATAAAAATTTGATATAAAATTATCCTCTCAAGCAAAACAAATGATTTCTTTTTTATCTATAAAATCATATATTTCCAATAATTTATTTTGTATTTTTTCATTTAAAAATATTGATTGTAAAACAAAATTTTCGCTTTTATTGTCAAAATTTTCACTTTCATTGGTATTCATATAAACCATATTTTTCAAATTATGTATTAAGGTTACTCTCTAATAGTATCATAAAAAATCATAAAAATCAATTTATCCTACTTTTTACGATAATATTGAATCATATCAACTATATATTCAAAATATCAAATATTCGTTTTATCTCAATATATAAAATCACTATATTTTTTATATAAAATACGATCTTTATCTTTCAAGTGAGTTAATACAAAATTATTATGCAATAATAATTTTGATAAGAAAAAACTTATTTTTTCTTTTTTATTGAGTCTAAAAAATCAAATAATAGCTCAAAATATTTTGAATACGAAATAACCAAAAATAAGATATCAAACCATTTTTAAAAAATGAAATCTATTTGATAGAATATACCCAAATAACTTTTTTTGTTCCTCTCCAGTATAATTTACGATATAGGTATACCATTTAATATCCACATAATCATAAAAATTCATAATTGGCTTGAGATATTCATTATAAGTGTTGATTATAAAATTATAATCGTTAGGGGTAGCATCATATATGTTCCATTTTTTGTTTTGTTCATCATATATTTCTACCCAAGAATGAGCATTTTTTCATCTTATAATAAACGAGTTTGCCAAATCATTATATTCTCCATTAGCAAAGCCATTTACCAAAGTAGCTTGCAATCAAAAATGTTGTAAAGTCACGGCTAAAACGGTAGCAAAATATTCACAATGTCATTTTTTTGTTCCATAGAGAAAATCTTTCAAATCTACAGCTGGATTATCAATAGAATAAGTCAATCCAGCTTTATATTTGATATAACGAGTTATTTTTTCTGGAGAAGTCGTGATATCTTTTGGAATATTATTAAAAAATTTTTGAAAAATATTCTCAACATTTTTTTTGATTTTAAAATTATATTTATTTGTTTTTTCTATAACATCAACTAATGTTCACTTTTTATCAGTTGAAAAAGTAAAATCAAGCACCAAATTTTCAGATATATTTTGATTGGTTTTTAAAAGAGTCGTATCATTAAGAGGTGTGTAATAATCTATAGTCGAACTACCTTGAATGCTTCATACCGTATTTGGAATAAAAATATTTTTACTTCCAAATAAATAATAATTAAATTTTAACTGTATTTTATCGACTCAAATAAGTGGGGAACGAAAAGGAGTTATCATATTTTTAAATTTACTCTCCCATTTTATTCCGTCAAATTCATCATACCTCATTCATCTAAAATATTTTATTCCTAATTTTTCAGCTTGAGATTCATTTAAATTTTCAATAACAAATACTTTTTTATTATTAGTAGAAATACTTTTTACATTTTCAAATTTTATTTCTTCATTAAATCAAGAAGTTGTGTTTGTATTATTTCCAGGGTTGAATCAATTTTTATTTTGAGAACTTTCTCCATGAGGCAAAAGAAAATACAAAATCCCGATAAAAAACACCACCCAAAAAAATGTTTTTCATAAATCAAATTGATGCAAAATATTTCAAATTTTGTAATTTGATTCATCAAATGTTTCACTTCCAGAAATAAAAAAAAGTAAATAAATAGAAATAAATAAATAACATAAAAAAAGTAAAATAAACCGTATTTGGCTGGAAAAGAGCGAAACAGCAACAAATACAAACAAAATAAGAAATATAAATAAAAATGAATTTTTTGATCATTTCTTACTCAATATCATTAAAAGCAATAATTGTATGAGAAAAATACTTCCACTTCCACTCATATCTCTATTGATAAAAGAGAGTAAAATCATAAACATAAAACTCACTATCATATATGTTTTTTGAGATTTTTCAGTAAGAAACTTATATTTCTTTTTGAGATATAAACACAAAATAACACTCAAAATAAGGATACTATTGAGAACCATATCTTGCCATTCTATCACGAGTCAAATACTTCCAACGATAATGAGTAAAATATGAAGTAGAGTTATATTTTGCTTTCATTTGAGTTCTAAATCATTATTTGATTGTATTTTTAAGGATATTTTATTTTTATTATAATTATGTATATTTTCTTCTTTTTTGATATATGGATGATTATTGAGTGAAGTTTTCAGAATATCAAATTTTCAAAATACATCCCCATTTTCATATTTTTTTGATATAAAATAAGTATCATTTTCACTCTCTTTGGTAAAATCATACTTTCATATATATATTTTTTTTCTAAAAATATCAAATTTTCCAAATACATATAGATACAGATGATATGTTTTGGTAATATCTAAATCATAGCTCAAATCAGGCTTTGGAACGAGAAAATTGATATATCATGATTCATCTTTATAAGCGAGAATATAATTATATTTTTTATGTACCGGAGAAAAGATTTTTAATACATTTCATAATTTTCAAATACTGACATTATATTTTATATTTCTATAAATACTCACATATTCAAAAAAAGAATACATAAAAATAGCCAAAACAAAAGCCGGAATAAACATCAAAATTTGAATTCATTTGATAAATGAAACAAAGGTCAATAAATATCCTATCAGCATAAGAAGTATTCCAGCTCTGGAAAAAGTAAGCCTATAATTAATAAAATTTTTGAAAAATACTTTCATGCAACTATATTATGAAACAAAATTTTGTTTCATAATATATGTTTTTTAGAAAATGTGAAGAAAAAAATATTTAGAACATAAACTCATCTATTATTTTTTTACTATAAGTTTTCCATCATCATCTTAAATCTCTTCACGAAACATTTATAAAATCTTGCATTTCTTGTGAGTTTAATTTACTCAACAAAAATTCATAATCTCAGTCATATTTTATTCCATATCAAGAATAAAATGTTGATTTTTCATCTTCAATTAATATAAATTTAGGTTTTTCATTCATAGTTGAGAATATAATTTTCTTTCAAAATGAAGAATCTAATGATTGATTTCTTCAAAACTCATACCACTTTATTTTAGTACTGGTTCCATTACTTCTTTTTTCTAAAATATTTCTAATATTTAATAAATATTCATATGCTAAAGGAAAATTGTTTTTTAATTTATTTTCATCAAATATTTTATGTTTATCATTTATTTTTTCATACGGAAATAATATAAATTGTTTTTTATTTTTAGAAACTTTAATAATAGGTTGTAATATTGATTTTTCAATTTTAATTCGTCATGAAAATTTTGTATTTACAAAATAATAATTTCATTCTTCACTATCTAAATCAAAAATATAAGCTTTATCACATAAGGTTGCTAATCAAACAAAAATTTTACAAATATCCCCTAATCTCGTTCCATTCTTTTTTATTTTATCTTCAATCGATAATTGCCAAAATTTTGTATTTTGTAATACCGAAGTATTAAAAATTTTATTATCAAAAGTAGTTTGATTTATAGCTTTATAATAATTAAAATTATCATGTTTTTTATTATCAAAAGTAGTAATACATGTATAAGTTATAGCATTATCAAATACTTGTATTCATCAAAAATCATACAAAGAAATTAAATGATTATTCGCTAAAAAATTTCTAAATTTTTTTCAAGTTTCAGTTGTAAAATAACTATTGGGAGTAATAAAAGAACAAATTCAATTTTCATTTA
>JAVHSE010000019.1:0-55392 GCA_036172015.1 Patescibacteria group bacterium
CTTTTATATTTCTTTTGAAAATAGTTAGGTTGCATTTCAGGGTTTAATTCAGGTTACTGGTAATAACTCCATTATTACTTATTTTAGAAAAAAATCAAATAGCAGAATCATTCAGTATATATGCTTATTATTTTTTAGTAATATGAGTGATAGTTTCAATTTCTGAAAATATTGAAATAAAATTTGAATTTGTTCAAAGAATCAAATCTTTGTGTAGTAATATATTTAAAAAATTATTCAATTTATTATTTATTTTAATAAAATTTTTATCGGAATCTTTTTATTATATAAAATTAAATTATAATATAATATTTTATGATCTAATTTTTATATTCTTTATATTTTTTATAGCTAGTTTCTATTATATATATATTTATGATTTATTGATAAATGGTATCTTTTTTGTTTTTTGAATTTATATATTATTTAAATTTTTATGATTTAGCTTTGATTTAAATTTTCAAAAAGTTAATTTAATAGATAAAAGAAATATAAATTATTTTATTATTTTTATATCTATTTATATTATTATTTTTTCGTCACTTTTTAAAAATAGTAGTTATGAAAGTAAAAACTTATTTTTAGTATTATCGAGTGTCATTTCATTGTTATTATTTTTATCTTTATTTACTGATTTAGTTGAATTATTGAAAAAATTAATAACGAAAAATATTTATTTATTTTTAAGCTTTTTCCTTGGAATGATACTGATAGTATGAAATATATATTTTGAAGATCTACAAAAATTGTATATCTCTGTTGAAACCAAAAAAGAAGTTGTAATAGTTCAAGAAGAAATTAAAAATGATATAAAAAAACAAGAAGTTCCAATAGTACCAGAAATGGTTCCAATAGTACCAGAAATGGTTCCAGAAGTTGTGACACAGCCAGAACCTATAGTTTTTGATATATCTATGTTTGATGAAAATTTATCTGTTTGAATGAGTTGAGAAAAGGTTTCAATATTGCAAAAATTTTTACATCAAAATGGCCATTATAATTTTGAAGTTAATTCAAATTATGATGAAAACACAAGAGTTGCTATGGCTCAATTTTTAACTGAAAAATGTGGGTGGAAAACTACCAATAAATGAGTATTATGACCTTTAGCTAGGGAAGAATGTTTGGAATGATTTTTACAAAAATAAAAAAGCAGAAAAATTTTTTCTGCTTTTTTATACTAAAAGTTTTTGTATCTCCGTATGAACGATTTTCATCTTTTCTATTTTTTGATAACTTTCTTAATCAGGATTCATCTTTCTAATTAATTCATTTTCAATTATTCGAAAAAAATATCAAATATAAAGTCATTCTTAATAATAAAGATGTATTAAATATTCAATTGAATCAATTTTTTCAACCTAGAAACTTTTTCATACAATATTTCATAATATTTGTAGATTTATCAGTAATTTTTCTCATCTATGTGATTTTTATCATTTTTTATTTTTTAGTCATTTAAATATATGACTAACTATTTACAAATGACCACACGAGATATAGAGATAAAAGAAACTCTAAATAAAGTTTTAAATAATGAACGAATCAATAAAAAAGCTAAGAAAAGAAAAATATAATGAATTACAATGTAATGCATCTCAAAATATTTTTGATTTTAGAATAACAGAAAAAAAATAAAAAAAATCAAATAAGTAAAAATGTTATCATTCAACTTGCTGATATATCATAAAAATACGATAATGTTATTCATGTTATAACTGATAGAACAGAAATGATTTCAGCGATAATTATGGTTGATTTGAAACTCCAACTTATTTGAGTAGAGGCTATTATAGGAATTATAATCAGTGCTGAAAGGAGTAAAACTCAAGTTATAGGAATAGCTAAAGTAATAAGCATAGCAACTAAAATTATAAAAATTATATTTATAAGTTTTACATTTATCCCAGATGCTGCTGCATTATCCTCATCATAACTTACTTTAAGAAGTGAATTTTTGATACCATAAAAAACAAAAATAATAAATATAGCTAATCATAAAAGTATATATACATCTTGTCTTGATACTAATGCAATACTTCAAAAAAGATATGACGATATATGAAGCAAAACTTTGCTGTTTACACTCATAGCTGTAGCTACTATTGCGAGATTAAAGGCGAGTATAAGAGATAAAACCATATCTCATGCTAATTTTTTTGTAAGTCGTAATCTCTCTATTATCAGTGCTGAAAATGCAGTATAAAAAAGAGTTACAATGATAGGAGAATATCAACTAATAAGTCATAAAATAACTCAAGTTAATGAGATATGAGAAAGTGTATCAGAAATCATCGTATATCTTCTGATTATCAAAAATACTCATAAAATAGGTCATATTAATCATAAAAGAATACCTACCATAAAAGCATTTTGCATAAATTCATATTGAAATATTTGAAACATAATAAAAAAATATATTAATTAAAAAATTCTACTTTTTGTCCTTTAAACATCATTTTTATCTTTCATAGATGTATTTTATCATTTTCACATTCATCACAATTATTTTTTCATACATACCATACTCTTTTTATTTTTTCTTGTATAAATTTTGTATCATGGGAAATTAAAATAATAGTTATATTATGCTCTTGATTGAGATGAGATAATAAATCATAAAAATGTTTTTGAGCAACGAAATCAATTCATGCTGTTGCTTCATCCATTATAATTATATCTGGATTGGCAATAAGAGATTTTGCAATTAAAACTCTTTGTTTTTGTCCTCCAGATAAATTTGAAAAAGGAGTATGTATGAAATCAGTCATATGTACATGATTGAGTGCTTTTTCAATTGTTTCATAAGAACAAGTTTCTTTAAAATGATTGAGAATTCATCATTTTGATTTATTTCACATTTTTATAAGTTCCTTTACTGTGATAGGAACTAAGTTATCAATCATTTGTGCTTTTTGTGAAATATACTCTATATTGAAATTATTTTTTGATATTTTTTTTTCATCTTGATTGTACCAGTTAATAGTTCAAGTAATTGGTTGTAAAAGTCATAAAATTAATTTAACGAGTGTGGTTTTTCCACTTCAATTTTCTCAAAAAATACCAATAAAATCTCATTTAAATATATCTGTATTTACATGAGAAAAGATTTGTTTTTCATGATTATATGAAAATGTTATATTTTGAAGTTCGATTATTTTAGACATATGTTTATTTACAGGCAAGTCAAATTTTTAATTTTTCTAGATTTTTTGACATTATAGAAATATAATCCTCTTTTGCAACCTCTTCATCTCAAGATAAAGATTCAAGTGGATGAAGAGTTAAAATATCTATTCAAGTTTCTTTTTTTATAGTTTCAGCAAATTTACGAGAAACAAATGCTTCTGAAAATATGTAATGTAATGTATCTTTTTTAATCAAATCAACTACATGAGCTATATCTTGAGCTGATGGTTCTTCTTCTGGGGATATTCCAAAAACTGGATATTGAATCAATCAATAATCGCGAGCAAGATATCAAAATGCTTCATGAGATGTAACGAGCTTTTTTATTTCACAATCTTTCATTCATAAAGTATAATTTTTTTCTAGTTCTTCAAGTTTGAGTAAAATAGTTGTATCTAAATCTTTATATCAAGCTTTTTCCAGTTCTATAACAAGTATATTTGCCAAATTTTTATATACTTTTGGGGATAACCAAGTATGTGGATCAATATTTCAATGATTATGTCAATTATTTTCATCCCCATGTTCATTATCATTTTTTTTAGTATCAAATTGGATAAGATTATTGAGTTTTTCGCTCAGAAGTATAATTTTTCCAGTTCATACCGATGTTCGTAATTTTTCTTCATAACTTTCTATTCCAAGTCAGTTCAGAATTATTAAATCAGATTTTTGTAATTCTGCAGTTTGTTTCAGAGTTGGTTCATATTCATGTGGTTCTCAACCAGCTGGAACTAAATTTATCACATGTACCTTTTTTCAAATGAGAGATTGAGTCAAAAAATAAATAGGATAAAAAGAAGTGTAAATAGTTTTTATTTCCTGGTCTTTTATAACTCAAGAATTTGATTTTCAATTATTATTTACTTCTTTTCCTCCTCAATCTTTGCTACAAGAAAATAAAATAAAAACTGAAATGAGGAGTAGAAATATTTTTTTCATAATATAAAAATTAAAAATTAGATACATTTTTTACAAGTTCCTATAACTCAAATATGGTGTTCATTTATTTGAAATCATATTTTTTTTGCTTCATCAAATATTTTTTTACATATACTTTCAGACTCAAAATGAATGATATCTCCACATTTTTCACATTTCATGTGTTCATGATGATTGGATCCATTGAGTTCATAAGTTTCTTGTTTTTCTCAAAGAGAAACTCTTCTTACTATTCATAGCTCTAAAAATAAATTTATAGTTCTAAAAATTGAAGCTCTTCCTATTTCTTTAAATTTTGAAAGTATATCTTGAGAACAAAAAATATGTTTTTCAGACATAAAATTAAAAATTTCTTCTCTTTCAGTAGTAAAGCTTTTATTATGTTCTTTTAAAATATTTTTTATATTCATATAATTGAGACTTAGTATCAAAAAGTAAATTTATTATATCTTTTAACAAATAAAGTCAAATAAATTTGTTTGAATGTTCTTTTTAAAATAGAAATGCCACTTTTTGTATTATATTTTTAAACATATACACATAATTGTTTTTTCTATTTGAAATATTTATTTATTTAGATACTATCTGTGATGATTTTTAGATATAAAATATTATTTTCAGCCGTAAGTATATTTTTATCATAAGGTTGAGAATTTATTTTTTATATTTTATACATGACACTTTCTCTATTTCTTATCATGCTAACTTCTGCTTTAGCTCTTTCGACAGACGGAAGATATATTTATTCTATTTTACATGGAAAAACAAAACCAAATATTTCTAGTTGGCTTATTTTTACTATTTCACAAGTGTGTGTTTTATTTTCAGCATATAGCTTATGAGCTCAAGAAAGTCTTTTTCTTATCGGAACATTTGCTTGTTTAAATTTTTTTATTCTTATATTATCTTTCAAATATGGAATAGTTCAAGTGAGTAATTTTGAAAAAATACTTTTTTGACTTTTTATTATAAGTATGATTTTGTGGGGAATGACGAATAATCCATGGTATGTCCTTCTTATAAATACATGTATTGATTTTATTGCTTATGTAGGAATAGCCTATAAACTATATAAAAATCCTGGAACAGAGGATCATTTAGCTTGGTTTATTAGTGTTATGGCTTATAGTTTGAATTTAGTGATTATTGTTCATTGGATCCCACAAGAATATCTTTTTTCTGTATCAAATGTGTGTATGGGGGTGTTGTTATTTGTCTTATCATTTAGAAAACCTATTTTAGAATTATCAGAAAAAAAATAAAAAAATACAAGATTTCATCTTGTATTTTTTTATTTTTTTTATAAAATTCTATGCAATATATTTATTTTATTATTTTAAAATTATGAAACCAAAAGTTCTCGAAGTAAAAGAAGTCGTAAAAAAACTTTCTTGAGTAGAAATATTACATCAAGTAAGTTTTGAAGTATGAGAAGGTGAAATTTATTGATTTTTATGACCAAATTGAGCTGGAAAAACAACACTTATAAAGTGTATTATGTGATTGATAGAGCAAGAATCAGGAAGTATTCAGATCTTATGAGAAGAATCATTAACTCTTGAAAGTAAGAAAAAAATATGATTTATGCCTGAAAATACCTATCTCTATAAATATTTAACTGGAAAAGAATTTTTGAGATTTAATGGAAAATTCTTTTGATGAGATGGAAATATATTAGAAAAAAAAATAGAAAGTTTATTAAAAAGAGTTGGACTTGACTGAGATGGGGATAAGTTTTTGCATGAATATTCGAAATGAATGCTGCAAAGAATTGGACTAGCTCAATCTATTATTAATGATCCGAAATTACTTTTTCTCGATGAACCGATGAGTGGTCTTGATCCAATTGGGAGAAAAATGGTAAAAGATTTACTTATAGAATTAAGAAATACAGGAACTACTATATTTTTTAATACTCATATATTAGCTGATGTTGAGAGTATTTGTGATAAATTTAGTATTATTCATAAAGGATCCATTATCATTCAAAATAAAGATATAAAAACATTAGATGTATGACTAGAAGATTTTTTTATAGAAGAAATTACTAAAAATAGTTAAAAAAAATTTGAAAAAAGAGAATTTTTCATATACTTCTCTCAGACATACACTGGTTATAGGTTATCTCCTTTTACCTATAATTGCTGTATGTCTTTATATATTTTAAATTATATTATGTCAAAAGAATACTATTCTATATTATGACTTTCAAAATGATCAACTTGAGAAGAAATAAAAAAAGCATATAGAAAACTTGCTATGCAACACCATCCAGATAGATGATGAGATGCAGAAAAATTTAAAGAAATAAATGAAGCCTATTCTGTTTTATGAGATGAATGAAAAAAAAGAGAATATGATACCTATGGAAGAGTATGATGAGGAAGTCCATTTTGAAATACTGGTGGATTTGGAGTTGATGTTGATTTATGAGATATTTTTGAACAATTTTTTGGTGGATGATGAAATAGAAGTACGAAAGGAAGAAAAAAATCATCAAATTTTTCTGGAGAAGATATAGAAACTACTCTGAGTCTTGATTTAAAAACCAGTGTAGTTTGATGAAAAAGTACTATAAAATATGAAAAATATGTAGTATGTCATGATTGTAAATGAGTTTGATGAGCATGAAAAAGTATATGTCCTGATTGTCATGGTTGATGATATGTAAAATATAGACAACAAACTATGTTTGGAACCATTGAACATACATGAGCTTGTGAAAACTGTAATGGAACTGGGGAAATTTTAGAAAAAGTTTGTAATAAATGTTGAGGTCAAAAAAGACTCAGAAAAACAGTAGAATTAGAAATTGATATTCCAGCTGGAATAGATGATGGAATGGTGATTAGAATCAATGGAGATGGAAATGAATGAATATGATCATCAGCCTGAGATCTCTATGTGAAATTTAAAGTGAATACTATTGATAAAAATCTCAAAAGAAGATGAGTAGATCTGCATTATGATTTGGAAATAGATATCATAGAGGCTATTTTATGAACTTCCAAAGAAGTACATATTCCTATTATTGGGAAAAGAAATATAAATATTGATGCTGGAACACAAGTTGGAATGGTTATAAAAATTTCTTGAGATGGAGTAAAATATATTGATAAAGATAAAAAATGAGATCTTTTTATCAATATTATTATAAAAATTCCAAAAAAAATAACTGAAGCAGAAAGAGTTTGCTATGAAAAAATTGCACAAGAAAAAAAATTAAATGTTCATAATAAAAAATGAATCTTTGAAAAAATATTTGGATAAAAAATTTATAGAGAGATAATGGAATACTTATCTCTCTATTTATATGTAAAAATTATATATGAAAAAACTACTTTTCTTTTTACTATTTTTTCTTTTTTCTTGTCAAAATGAATACATATATTTTCATAATGAAAATAAAAGTAATATTCAAATTGAACAAGAATGAAATAATTTTTCATTTGATACTATAGAATATCTTTCTGGATTGACTTTAAAAATAACACCAGACACAAAAATACTTGATGATATTACTGCTCAAATTGATCATGCAAAAACGAGAATATATGTAGAAGTCTATATTCTTACTGAAAAAAGAATTAAAAAAGCTCTCATAGATGGAAAAAAAAGATGATTAGATGTAAAAGTATTACTGGAAAAAAATGTCTATCTTGCCAATAATCTTAATACAGCAACCTTTAAAGAATTGGAAAAAAATGGAATTGAAATGAAATATTCAAATTCAGAGAATTATGCATTAAATCATTCAAAAATGATGATAATTGATCAACAAGTTATAGTTTCAACAGCAAATTATTCCTATTCGTCTTTTAAATATAATAGAGAGTTTTTTTTATTTTTAGAACATAAAGAATTATTGAAAGTGTTTTTAGATATTTTTGAATCAGATTTTCATGGAATGAAAAAAAACATATATCATAATAATTTGCTTTTAAGTCCTTTTTCTAGTAGAAAAAAAATAGAATACGGAATAAAAAATGCAAAAAAATCCATACAAATGTATGTTGAAAATTTTTCTGATAGAGATATTATTCAATTACTTTTAGACAAAAGAAAAGAGTGAGTACTTATTCAAATTATTTTTCCAGATTTAAAGAAAGTCTCCTCTAATAAAGAAGAAATTGAGCTTTTTCAACAAAATAATATAGAAATAAAAATGATGCAAAAACCCATTATTCATGCAAAATCTCTCTTAATAGATGAAAAATATTTATATTTGTGAAGTGAAAATTTTTCATCGTATAGTTTGGATAAAAATCGAGAAATATGACTTTTTATCAAAAATTCAGAAATTATTACACAATTTATCCATATTTTTAAGATTGATTTTAAGAAATAATCAATACTTTTTTCTTTTACTAATGAGTATTTTTCAGTATTATTTGAAAAATTAATTTTTAATGGAAACATATGAGTACACCAAAAATAATATTTAATTTATTTATCATAAGTTTTGTTTTATTATTTATCATAAATTCAACCTACTTTGATACAAATAAATATGTAGAATCAAATCAAAATTTATGAAATTTTGGTACATGATTTCAAAAAATGAACTCCTCTTGAGATACCATTACTTTAGAAAAAATAGATGAAAACTATGATTTTAAGAACAATGAAATGTATGTTGAAAATCTGAATTATATTGATAAAATTTATTTTTCTAGTCAAAAATATGTAAAACAAATAAATGGAAATACTACTACATTTATGATTTGATCTGGATGAATTTATTTATTTGATCTTTATGATTTAACGAATAATTATCTTATTTATTGAAAATGATTTAAAATAAAATCATATTCTCCGTGAAAATTTTTTATTGATAACAGAGATTTTCAAAATATAAAAATATTTTCATTTGATGCAATATTTGATATTTCTTTACTCAATAATAGTTCTGAAATGGCGAATGTATCTATGTATCCAAAGATGTTTTTTTGATTTAATGCCTCCAGAAATAAATTTTTGAAAAATGCTGATTTATTTAGAATAGAGAATATATTTAAAATATTTTATGTAAAAGAAAATATTTTAAATGATAATAATAAAATTAATTTTAAATTTTTTACTCATATATATACGAGTAATGATATGAAAATTTTTAATTTTTTTAATAAATTTTTTATTTTTTATTGAAATCAATGAGATTTACATCAATATAATGAATGAAATATTTCACTCTTATCATCGAAATGATTAAATGGATTTGATTATATAAACAAATATTTTTTACTATTTTTTAATGATGAAAAAAAAATTATTTATTATAAAAAAGATATTATTAATAATTTAAATAATTTTTTTGAAAAGAAAGAAAAAGTTGATACTGAAAATATTTTGATTTCTTTAGCAGATTTAAAAAAATTAAATGAAAAAGAATATATAAATTTTCAAAAAATTATTTATTATTATTATACCACACTCCTAAAAATTAATAGTGTAGATTATATTGATAAAGTATTTTTATTTTCTGAAATTATTTCAAAAGGCAAAGATTTTTCTCAATTTAAATTATTAAAATCATCTTTTTTCTTAAATAAAATATATTCCCTTATTAATAATAAAATATATACCATAAACTATATACAATGACATCTACTTGACTTTTTTAAATATTATTTGGAAGAAAATAAAATAAAAATACAAGATAAATATAAAATAAAAATACAAGATGAAAAAGCAATTACCAAAATAGAATATGTCATGTTTTATATAAAAAATATATTTTTATATGATTTAAATTTAGCGGATGTGAGTAATCATACTAATATTTTTAATATTTTAAAAATATATAACAATGTGAATGAAAATATAAATCAAATCAAAAAAAATCAAAATTCAGAAACACTTATAATAGAAAATTTCTTTGTACTTGATAAAATATTATATGAAGTCAGAAAAAACTTTTTTGAGGAAAAATTAAATCAAAATGGATTATTAGTTGTATCAACAAATACTATCATAACATCTGCAAATCTTTCTATATTGAATGACATTATGAAGTCATTTTTTGATTTGTATAAAAATAAAAAATCATTTTTAAGCATGAAAAATCAAATATACAATGACAAATATAATCGTTATATGACTCAATATAAAGAATATTATGATGCATTAAATAATTATGCTGAGTATCTGATTACATATAATAAAGCATCAATAGATCTTCTTGATACCAAAACTGTATTTGAATTTAATAGTGAAATTACTCTCTCTCAAGAGAATCTCATTTCTTATTTAAGTACATTTGAATGACTTGATATATCAAATATATCATTTGATATAGAAGATAATTTTTATAAAATTCATAGTTTATGAGTACATTGAGAAACCTTCTCGTTTGATTTGTATCCAATTGAATTTTATAGAATAGAAAATATTATAAAGAATGGAGAAAAATTAAATGGATCTTATGAACTTTCTAGTATAAAATATGAATGGGATAAAAAATTTAAAGATGCCGAAGAATGAGAAGAAAAAAATAAAGTTGATTTTAGAAAATTTTTTATAAATATATTTTTTAATACTACAGAAGTCATAAAAGAAGATTTTATATTACATGAAGATATTCAAGAAGATAAAGTAGTATCGATATTTAAAAGAGATAAATTATTATGAGAAAGGGGTGATTTTAGTCAATTGAAATGATTTTTAGAATATACATATCAAGATATAAAAGTAAAACTTATAAATAATATTTATGATATACAGCTTGAAAATATACTATTAAGAACTTCTATTTTGAAAGGAGAGGAAACTATTCCAGTGATTTGATTATTCAGGGCTCAATATATTTTTAATGAGAAAGATCATTATTTTAAAAATATATCGATTCAATTTTATAATGAAGAATTATATAATAATGAAGAAAAAGTATTTTTATTTGAAGGAAAATCTTTAGATATCAATAAAAATATAAATACTATTGATTTTAAAAATGAAATCAATAGTATTATACAAGATTACTTTAATCGTAACTAAAATAATATGTGAAATAAAAAAACTACACAAATAGCAGCTTTCATAGCTTTAATAGCTATTTTTGGTTCAGTTATTTGAACTTGAGTGCTCGTTATTTTTGAAACTTTATCAGGATCAAAACAAGCACAAAAAACTTTATCACAAGAACAAATAAATGAATTATTGCAAACATATTCTTGAACACTTAATAATTCTGGAGTAATGAATCAAAATACTTGAATTACTTCTAGTCAGTCTTGAATATCAAATATTTTTACTTGAACTACAAAATAATATATGAATCTAAATATTAGAGTAACAGGACCGGCAGGATTATGAATTAATTCTACTGCTGATATTATCAGCAGTATTTTTGCAAATTTATGATATACTTTAATCACCGATATTGAGTATGAATCGAGAATAAAATGATGAGTCAATTATTTTGATATATGTATTGGCAATGAAAATGTATATGTAACAAAAAAATGTGATGTCATTTTAGCCTTTAACTCAGAATCACTTTTAAAAAATATTTTTAACCTCAATCAAAATTGAGTGATTTTTATAAATGAAAAAATTAAAAATTCTTTTGATGATACTATAAAAACTCTTATCTCAAAAAATAATCTAAAAATTATTTCGTTAGCAATTACTGATAAATACGATAATATTTATTTATTGGCTTTGTTTGCATATTATTTCCATATTGATACACAAGTTATTGAACTGAGTCTCGAAGAAATTTTTACAAAAAAATGAGAAATGATATTGAAATCAAATATACATATTTTTTATTCAGTTTTTTCTGGGTTATTATTTGAAAAATCAGATCTTAAAATAATCAAAATTTGAAATAAAAAAGAAATAAGTTATGGAAATAAAATGGTATCTTGGTGAGCTATTGATGCAAAACTTGAATATTATTCAGCATATCCAATGACTCCAGCTTCGACTATTCTCACTGAAATTATTGCTTCAAAAAAAGTCATATATCTCCAAGCAGAAGATGAAATAGCTGTTATAAATTCTGCACTTTGAGCAAGTTTTACTGGATCAAGAGCTATGGTGTGAACGAGTTGATGAGGTTTTGCATTAATGACGGAGGCTTTAAGCTTTGCTATACAAGCAGAGTTTCCTCTTGTAGTTGTTTTATCTCAAAGAGCTGGTCCAAGTACTGGAACCCCAACCTATCATGAAACGGGAGATATAAACTTTGCTTTAAATCCTACTTTCGGAGATTTTGATCACATAGTTTTAACACCTTCAAATTTAGAAGAAGCATATTATTTTGCTTGATTATCTTTAAATCTCGCTGATAGATACCAATCAATAGTAATACTTTTAATTGATAAACAATTATCAGAACTTTCTGGAACATTTGAAAAACTTGAACAAGTCATCGTTGATAGAGGAATTATTTTAGAAACTCCACCACTTGATTATAAAAGATACCAATGTACTGAGAATGGAGTGTCTCCAAGAGTCATTGTTGGAACAAAAAACTGAGATTTTATATCATCAAGCTATGAGCATGATGAATATTGAGCTACCTCTGAAGATTCAGAAAATAAAAAATTAATGACTCAAAAAAGATGGAAAAAATGAGAAAATTTCTTTCATAAAGAGGGAATTGTTGGTTTTGAAGTTATAAATAAAACAGCAAATAAAATAATTATTACTTTTTCAGCTACTTCTTATACAGCAAAAGAGTTTATAAGAAATAATCCAGATTATGGTTTATTACTTATAAAATTTTTGAAACCACTTGATAAAAGAATGCTTGATTGCCTGAAAGATAAAAAAGAAATAATTTTTATAGAGAATAATTATTCTGGACAACTTGAAAATTATATTTGTAAAGAATTTGGCTTAAAATATATCAAATGACTAAAAATATCACATATAAGAAAATATGATTTATTTCCTTTTTACATAGAAGATTTTAATGAATTATTAAATAAATAATATGAGAACTTGATTAACAAATATTCAATGGTGTTCCGGATGTTGAGATACTTTAATTATTATGGCACTCAAAAATGCTTTTAAAGAACTTTGAATTGAAAGTCATAATAGAGTAGTAGTATCTGGAGTAGGATGTTCATGAAAAGCGAGTCAATATGTTGATTGATATGCTGCAGAAACTCTTCATGGAAGAGCTTTACCTTTTGCTACATGAATAAAAATGATGAAGCCTGATTTAACTGTCGTTGTTATGTGATGAGATGGAGATGGGTATTGAATTGGTATGGGTCATTTTATTCATTCTTGTAAAAGAAATCTTAATATTACCTACCTTGTTTTTAATAACGAAAACTATGCTTTAACTACGGGACAATCTTCTCCAACTACTCCTATTTGAGCAAAAACAAAAACAACTCCAAATGGAAATACTCTATTACCATTTGATCCATTATCTCTTGCTATTGATGCTGGATGTACTTTTGCAAAGACTGCGGATAGTTCAAAATTTATCGAATTAAAAGAAATTATAAAACAGGCAATACTTCATCCTTGATTTGCTCTCGTTGATATAAAACAAGCTTGTCCAAGTTTCAAAAGGTGGTAAAATAAAAAACTTGATTTTTTTCAAAATTAATGTAAGATAAAGTTAAATTTAATTTAATATACTTTATTTTATGCCAAATAATCAAGAAACACATCCTTTATTAGCAGAAGAAAAAAAAATATTTGTATCAGAAGATACAGATATGTTAGTCTGTGAAATTCAATCTTCTGTTTGAGATATTATAGAACCTTCTGTTTGAGAAGATACAGTGAATTATATTCTACCACAATTTATTGAAGCATGAATCAACTGATTATCTTTAGATTTTCAAAAAATCACATCAAATATAGAATTTAAAAATTTTGTAGAAACCATATTTCAATCAGGATATTATTTTGAAGAGGTGGATTATAAGAAATTATTAGCATTTTCATATGATGATGGTACTTATTTAAAACCTGAGTCTTTAAAACAAAAATTTGCACAAAAAATAAAAAAAATGAATCCTGAAAGAGTAAAATTATATAAAAATTTTAGAATTCAGAAATGACAAGCAGAATTTATGTTTGATAAATCAATTTTTTTACAAAATGAAGAAAAATTAGAAAATTTTAATTTTGATGAGCTCGTTTCTGTTTTATGGGTACATGGAATAAAATATTGATTGATAAAAGATGATATTATAAAAGCGATGAATGCAAAAGAATCGTATCAATTTATTATAGCAAAAGAATTAATTCCAATTGATGGGAAAGATGCTTCAAAAGAAATGGTAGATACACATATTATCATGGATCTTTCTCCAAAAGAACAAAATTGAATAATTAAATATAAAGAATTAAAAAATAAAATTCCTCAAGTAGAAGCAAAAGTTATTCTATTTAAAAAAACACCACTACAAAATTGACAAGATGGAGTAGATATTGGATGAAATGTATTGGAACAAAGAAAATTAAAAGATATAGATTTAAATGCTATTTCTTGAGAATGAACCTATGTAACAGTAATAGATTGATCACAATGTCTTTGTTCAGCTATTAAATGATATTTACTTGAAGATAGAAAAACTCATATATTTTCTGTAACAGAAAAAATACCACCATTAAAAAGTGATATAAATACTTCCACTGGAAGTTTAGAAATTTTATGATATGAATTCAAATTAATGTGAAATATCACTCATTGATTTAGTCTTACTGGGAATTTTTTGAATATAGCTTGAAATATATATGGATCAGCCATATCAAAATGATGACATATCCTGATTGATTGAGATATAATCTGAGTATCATGAGATACTTATAGTGGTGATAATAATGGATATGTGGAAAATGAAAATTGAGATATTAAAATGAATGGAAGACTTATTTCGCGAGCAAATATCATTGCGAGAAAATGAAAAATTGATTTTAGTTTTGAAAAAAATATAGAATTTTCAAAAATAATATGAAATGAAATCCAAGCAAATTATGCTATAAATAGTATTATTATTGGAAATAATATTAAAATAAAAAAAATTAAAAATTGTATTATTATAGGAACTAATATAGAAATTTGAGAAATAGAGTATGATGAAAAACAAAATTGAGGCAATGAAATTACTATTATCATCAAGTGAAATATAGTAAAAATGAAAAAACAAATAAAAGATTTTGAAATACAAATTAGTTGAAAGCAAATCGAAATAGATAAAATTTGATTTTTCAATAATGCAATAAAAAGTATTTTTACTAAAATGGGGTTAAAATTAGATTTTGATAATGGTGATATTTTTGATTCTCAAACGAAGCCATATTTAGAAAAATATAAACTCGTAGCACCAAAATTAAAAGATAAATCATATCTTTTATCCTTAGATACAGCTAAAAAGCAACAGTTAGCTCAATTTATACTCGTAGTAAATAAAATAAATGAATGGATCGCTTATTGAGAACAAGTAAAAAAATATCAATCTGAAATAGTGAGTATTCAAGAAGAATCAAAAAAAATCCAAAATGCTATAGATAATATTACATCTCAGTTATCATGTAATATTTGAAAAATAGGAGATACTCTTTTGGTTAAAAAAGTGGAACTAGAGTATAGTTTTAATTTTTTAGATGTTGAATCAGCTCAATTAATAAAATTATTATCAAATAATTTATCTCTCACAGAAATTTTGAGATCTCCCTGAAAAAAAGAAGCCTATACATTTTCTTTAGAATAAATTTGATTTCATGATTTAAATATGATTTAATAGAAGTATATATTTAAAATAATACTTTTAAAGATGATGGAAAATTTAATACAATCATATTATGATTTCTTTGATAAAAAGATTTGAGATTCAACCATAGTGGTCGCATTCATTGGAATTATGATTTTTTTAGCTTGATTTTTAGCTCATAATAATTGATTCAATTATAAAACAAATATTCTTGAATATGAAAATAATCAAAATTATGATAGTATAGTTTCTATAGATGGAAAAAAATATAAGATAGTATTTCAGGAAATCAAATAAAAAAGATAGAATATATTATTTAAACTTTATTTTCATATTTTTTATATGGAGTCATATTTTTTGCAACTTAAGGTCAATATTTTGTAGTAAAATATTTTCTATATGTAAAAGTTCAGTATTTAATATTGGTTTTTCTGTTTTTATAAAAATAATATTTCACACTAATTTAATCGATATAATATAAGAAGTTATATCGATTTTTTTTAATTCTCAATAATCGTTAATAATACTTCTCCATATAATAGAAGCAAGTATTTGATCTCTTTTGCCAGTTTTATTGAGAGATTTTAAAAGCAATGTTTGTATATTAGTTGCCACCATATATTAAAAAATGATTACAAATTCTCATTTTACTTTCTCTGGATTTGTATTGAAATAATCAAAAACTTCTTGGATCGTTCATCTTTGAAACTCTTCAAATTTTTTTGTCAGTTCTCTTGCTATGACTATTTTTGTATCAGCTCAAAAATATTGTATAAAATCTTCTAAAGTTTTCACAATTCTATGAACAGATTCATAAATAATTACTGTTTCTTGTTTATTTTGAAGTTTTTTTAACATGGTTTGTCTTCATTTTTTGATGGGTAAAAATCAAAGATACAAAAAATGATTACTTGCTATCCCACTTGCTGATAGAGCTGTAATACAAGCTGTAACTCATGGGATGGGAACTACCTCAATATTATTTTCTAGAACTTCTTGTATAAGAGCATATCCAGGATCTGATATTCCAGGAGTTCAAGCATCGCTTATAAGAGCAATATTTTTTCACGATTTGAGTTCTGATATAATTTTATCAATTTTCATAATTCCAGAATAAGAGTGAAAACTAATAAGAGGTTTTTTAATGTCATAATGATTTAGGAGAGTAGCACTCGTTCTTGTATCCTCACAAGCAATCATATCAACTTCTTTGAGTATTCTGATAGCCCTAAAAGTAATGTCTTCGAGATTTCAAATAGGAGTAGATACTATATAGAGCATATTTTTTGAATTAAGAAATAATAGTTTTGAGAAATACCGGATTAAATAAGAAAAAATATCCTAAAATAAGCATAATAATTCATCAAATAAATAAACAATATCTGGTATATTTTGTCGTTACTCAAAGATATGACATAGCATAAATAGCAATTCAAAATACAACAAAATCATCAATCATATAAAAGAAAGTGTAGAGTAGTATATGAAATTGCTTTTCAATAAATCATATACTACTCATTTTTAGTAATTTAGTAAAAGCTTGTGGAATTCAAATAGAACAAGCAAATTCTATAATATTTACTGAAAAAGCTATAAAAATAGTTACAAAAAATACTCAAAGAGTCATTGGTTTTGAAGCAATATATTTAATTTTTTCAATAGTTTTTTTCTTTTGATTTCAAGAAATTACTTTACATTCTCCATCTTTATTGGTAAAAAATTCATATATAAAATATTCTCAAGCAAGAAATGAAATCATTCGATAATTTCATCCCCAATAAGAATAATAGGGGGTTACTTTTGTAATATGATTTTTTGTGGCAAATTCTTCAAAGAGTTTTGCATTTTTTTCTTCATCAATAGAATAATATTTTGCTCTTCAGGCAGTAAAATTTGATTTATTTTCATCAAGAAATTTTTTGAGTTCAATACAATGAATACAATTTTCACGACTGAAAATAGAAAATTCTATGTTCTCATTTTGACCAAAAGTAGGGAATAATTGAATAAAAAAGAGAAACATAAAAGTATAACTTTTTTCATAATTTTATTACTTATATATAAAATAAAATAAGTAGGGTTGCATCATATTCTCAAAAACTTTTGAGTTTCTAGAAGCTTTTTTAAATATTACTCAGATAATATTTATTCTTTACAAAAATACAAGTGAGAAAGAAAAAAAATGACCTCTGTTCAATACAGAAATCATTTTTTACATGTCGTGTAATTTTTTTATCTTCATCTTGCAGCAGCCCTTCACGGTCTTTGTTTATTGCTGAAATTATTATTCAATCAACCCTTCCCGAATTGATGAGCATTTGGAAAATGAGGAACTTTTGAAACTTTTTGTACAGGAATAGTAGGCTTATGAGTTTCTGCTACTTCAACTTCTTCAGTTCATTCTTCTTTATTTTCCTCTTCTATATTTTTATTTTTTGACATAATTCTAAAATTAATATTTAAAGTAATTGAATAATATATGAAATATAAATGAAATCAAATTTTTTTAAAATTATAGAAGATATAATATATTTTATCCCTATCTAACACCTTTTTGAATATCAAGAACACATATAAAAGAAATCATAAGTATATGACAGAAAAATAAATCTCATTTTCTCAGTTTTTAGACTTTTTGGAACTATACTGAAATGGGATAATAGAAACAAACAATTTTTTTTATTGATTTATTTTTTTAAAAAATATAATGATGAGGAAAAATTGAAAAGAATTTTATTTTTTATTATACTACTATGAATCAAAATTGAGATAATGCAGAACCATCAAAATCTTTTAAAGCTGAGGTAATTGATTTTATACGAGATTTAGTAATTATTATTTGAGTAGTTTTACTCGTAAGAACTTTTATTATACTCCCATTTCAAATTAGTGGACAATCGATGTATGATAGTTATTATGATAGAGAATTTATTATCGTAGATAGATTTAGTTATAACTTTTTACATGAACCAAAAAGATGAGATGTTATTGTTTTTAATACTCATATAGAATGAAAAGAATATTTTATAAAAAGAATCATTGGTACACCGTGAGATACTTTAAAAATTAGTTCTGGAAGTGTATTTTTAAAAACAGTATGAAGTGATACATTTGTTCAACTTGATGAAAAATATTTGAGTACAACAAATTATAATGCTACCTATGTAAGATGAGATGTATCAGAAAAAAATTATACCGTTCCTGAATGAAGTTATTTTGTCATGTGAGATAATAGAAATGCATCTACTGATAGTAGGGCTTGTTTTTCGAGTTGTGAATTGAATGGGAAAACAAATTTTATAGCAAGAAAAGATATAACGGGGAAGGTGTTTATAGATTTAGGATATTTTAATTTTAAAACTTTTTCTTATGTAAATCCTGATTTATGAATTGAAACGAAGCCAAAATGGTTTCAATCTCCTTCTGAATTTGATTATAAATAATATGAATTGTTTTTATTTAATAGATAAGCCGATATGAATTACGAGTTTTGATGTTTTAAGGAAATTAAAAAAAATCTTGAATATCAAAAAAATGTGACATACTTGAACATTAGATCCACTAGCAAGTGGACTTTTATTAGTTTGAATATGAAATTATACCAAACTGATTCCATATTTTGAAAAAGATAGCAAAGAATATGAATTTAAAATCCATTTAGATGGGGAAACTGATTCTTTTGATTCAGAAACAGAAATTCATTATATAAGTGCAGAAAAAAAACAATATTTTAAAAATAATGTATCTAGAGAACAAATAGAGAAAATTTTACTAAAAAATTTTACTGGAAAAATTTTTCAAATACCTCCTAAATATTCAGCATTAAAAATTTGATGAAAAAAAGCATTAGATATGGTAAGATCTTGAGAAGAGTTTGAATTAAAAAAAAGAGAAGTTACTATTTATAATATTACTATACTTTCATTTTCGTATCCAGAATTATATCTAAAAGCAAAAGTAAGTGCTGGAACTTATATTAGAAGTATAGCACATGATTTAGGAAACATACTTGGAAGTGGAGGGTACATCACTTTTTTAAGGAGAACGGTGCTTTGAAATTTAGATATGACTTTTGCTCAAACTTTAGATGATTTTGATATTGAAAAAAAATTGATAGATGAATGTATATTTTCTAAAAATAAATTTATACAACTTCCTGAAATTGATTTAAAAGATATAGATAATGGAAAAACTATTCAAAATAATTTTCACATACTTGAGAATGATATGGAATATTTTGTAAAAAATGCTCATAGTATTACAAATATTGTAAAAAAAAATGGCTTAAATCTAATACCAATTAGAAAAATATAAAAAATATAAAAAAAATTTGCATTATTTCATTTTTTTTATAAAATACCTGAGCTTTATAAAAAATGGGATTGTAGCTCAGTTGGTAGAGCAGGGCCCTTTTAAGGCCAAGGTCGCGGGTCCGAGCCCCGCCAATCCCACCAAATTTTCATAATAAAAAATAGTATATTTATAAATATACTATTTTTTTATGCTATTTCTTTTTTTTTGCATTTTAGATGATTTTGTGTTATAATGAAGAAAATATTTTAATTCATAGATATACTTTATGACAAATAATAATGAAACTTTTGATGACTGAAATGAATCAAGTGAAATACATAATAACAAAAAAACATCAAATTTTGATTTTAAAACTCCTATAAATGAATTTATTGAGGGTTCTATAGTATGAAATCTTGAAAGATTTGATTGAATAATTGGAAATAAAAATTGGGAGGATTTTATTAAATTTTTAAAAAAACCACAAAATTCTTATTCTCACGAAATATTAAAATCATATGAAGCTGGAAAAGAGTCTAATTATTTCAATTATCTCAATACTCGAATTCTTTCTATAACCTATCCAATTCGTGAATTAAAAAATAAATTATTAAAAACTTATGGTTTAGAATATACTTTAGATAATTGACAACAATACTCTTTACAACAACAATTAAATTCGCAAAATCAGTGATATTTAAAAACTCTTTATTTTTCTCAAGCGAAAAGAAGACAATTTTTATCTTCTACTTTACATATAGGTCTCGAAAAACTTAATGAAGAAACGAATTGATTAACAAAAAAAGATGAACAAATACTCCAAGATATTTTTAATAATAATCTAAATTTTATTCAGCAAGTAATAAATGATAAACAATTACAAGACTCTATTTTTACTGTATATAATATGAATTCATATATTCATATTGAACATATATCATATATACTTGATCAGTTTAATGATGAATGAAAAAAATTATTAATCCAATATTTTATTCCATCTCTTTCTTTAGAAAGTGCAAAAAATATATGAATAGTTGATCAAAAATATATTGACAGAGAATTATGAAAAATAGGAGATAGATATTGATTAACTGATACTCAAAAAGCAGAATTTATAGAATCAATTGATTTAAAATATATATTTATAGATACTGATAGTATTGATGAAACAAATATTTTAAAAATGCTGAATAATAAATCATATCAAAACATTGCTAATGAAATCAATGAATCAAAACAAGATATGAAAGAAATTGAAATCCTATGAAGAGAAGATTTCTTTAATGGTTGTATACATTCACAAAAATTATCTCAGGAGTTTAAAAATTCTATACAACAAAAATTTCAAGTTTGAAATTATATAAATATAGAATCAAGAGATAAAAAATGAGGAGTTATAAAATATTATTTTTATATTCGTGCATTTACTAGTATGTGAGTAGAGCTCGTAAATATAACCAAAAGAAATTGAATTTCAGCTACCAATCAATGAAAAATAGATATGAAATCTTTTCAAGAATTATTCACTCTTTTTGAAACGGTTTCAAAAGATCACTTTACAACTATAACTATTGATACAAAAACAGATTTAGTAGAAGAGAAAAAAATCCAAGAAATTCCAGAAAAAAATGATATTCAAAATATTACCGATTTAAAAATAGCACTTGATAATATTGATCCAAAATGAAATAAAATTGACATAAAAGATATGGCTTTTCAATTTAAAAAATGACTAAATGATAATAGTCCATATGATGAAAATTTTTTCTTTGTTACTTCTTGGACAGAAAATTCAATTAAATTAGATAGCTGACAAACTTTTCAGTGAGAACAATTGTCTCAATTTCTAGAAGCATTTGAAATGAATAAATGTACGAGATTTAAGAAACTTGATTCTGCAGATGATTTTTTTAAAAAAATATCTGAAAAAAATGATACTTTCAAAGATATTATTTTTCATGATGGGAAAATCATACATAAAGATCAAAAAGGAAATAAAAATAGAGAATGAATTGATTTATTTGTTGGTGAAAAGGAATCTATTTATATAGATGCTGTCGAAAACAATACTATTAGTTTTCGTGTATGAGAATATAAAGAATGAGATACTAAAAAAAATGAAGCAAATACATTTAAATCTGATAAAAATGGAAAAAATTGGTGATATACAGAGTTTTATATGTATATAAAAAATAAAAAATTAACTCCAAAACAAACAAAAGTCAATGAAACTCTTGATGACAGTCATGGAGACCATATGCATCAGCAGAGAAGTTTATTTACATGATGGATGGGATGGCTTTCAATTATGGAAATTGTAAAATGATGAGAATCTGTTATTAGTACGATTAAACATAATTTAGAAACATGAAATAAATTGAAAGCAGCAAAAGCAGCACTCTTTTTTTGAAAAGCATTACCAAAACATCTCTATGTAGAATTACAATCAGAAGTGGAAAATAGTGAAAAAGAAACGATGGAAAAAATAAAAAAAGAATTGACTTGAGTCGACTCAAAAGTTATGTTTCCTATGATAATCCATATATTAGAAAATAAATCAGCTCCTCAATATGAAATAGAAGCAGCTATGTTCGCTGTATTAAAATATGGGTCGCTTTATCCAAAAGATTTAGCAAAATATAGAGGAAGTTATGTCTGGTTTGAAAAATTATGATGACATAAAAATATGATACCATGACTTACTGAAAATTTACTAAAAGATGATCCAAATCTTGTCATTACAGAGGAGGTATTGATTCAAAGTTTATTATGACAACAAGCAACTTGAGATATACAACCAAAAAGAAGATCAAAAATACATAAAGAATTTTGAGCTACTATACAAGAGTGACTTTCAAAAGAAAAGGGTGATGGAGAAAGAGAAACCTGATTAAAAATGACAAAAGAATGAAGAATAGCATATATTATGTGAGAGTTTAAGTGAGCAACGTATGCAAATGGTATTGGGTGAATGGAAAATGTATGGAAAGCTTGACCAAGTCCTGTTTGGATGATGAATACGATTCCTTTTGTTATTATGGCTTCTTGACTTTCTCTTGAGATACATCAATCACTTATCAATACATTGTCAGAATTTGCTAAAAATACACCTTATAACTCTCTAATTCTTTGTAATAGTTTTGATGGAGTAAAAAAATATAATCAATATGTAGAAAGAGTTATTGAATTGCATACATGAAGTAAAGATTCTCCTATGTATACAGCATTTCAAGCTTTAAAAAAGCCAAGTGATAAAAAAAATAGAGCTGTGTTAGCAAAAGATTTTTGGGATACCTATTGAGCTGAACTTTATCCAGTGATAAATATGAATGATGGTTTTGTTATTTCAAAAATGAATGAAGAATGAAATGAAAATTTAAAGTATTATCATGATATTATTCATTGACTTCTTAACTCATCAGATTTTAATCCAAAAGATAGTGATATTGGAAATGAATTTTATGCAGCTGATAATTCTCCTTTTGCTCAAACATGAGCACTTCTTTATAAAATTGTTCCAAAAGATAGATGATATTTAGATGGAACTTCAAAAGAAGTAATGAATTCGCATATGAAGTATATACATAATGTATTACAAAATCCAAATGTTTGAGAGGAAGGAAAAAAGAAAATATTTAAAGAATCATATAAAAAATTTGAAAGATATCTGTATACGGAAAAAATGGATGCTTTTAGAGATAAAAATTTACCACCATTATCTTGAAAACGGTATAACTGATTTAATGTATATAATGAAATGAATAAAAAATGATTTGATTTTTATGATGATAAAGTCCATGATTTAGATAACCAAAATGAAATAGATCAATTTGATATAAGATATGATGAATTTTTAGAACAACAATATGCAAAATTAAAAAATAGAGATGTTGAAATCAATTCGGAAGATGAATTTATTCAAGAACAACATGAAGTTGAAAAATCTATTGATGAAATACTGACTCCTTCAGCACCATCTATATAAATACTATAAAAGCGAACCGAAGGTTTGCTTTTATAGTATTCCATGATTTTCTAAAGTTTCAATTTGAGTGGAAGAGAGAATTTTTTTGAGTATTTCGTTATTGATAATATTTTCAATACTTCCATATTCTTTTAAAAGTTTTTTTCTGGTTTTTGGTCAAATTCCAGGGAGTTCTTCTAAAATATTTTTTTTACTTGCTTTTATGCGAGTATCTCGATTAAAAGTGATCGCAAATCTATGAGCTTCGTCTCTGATTTTTTGAATCATTCTGAGTATATTTGATTCTTTATCTATCAAGATACTCTCTTTTTTTCCAGGTAAAAATAGTTCTTCTTCTCGCTTTGCGAGTGATACTATTTGAAGAGAATGAATATTATTAAAATAAGATTCTTCCTCTGCGGACAATGAGAGGTGATGAGATTTGTTTTTCTTTTCGTCTTCGATTATTTGCATAACACTTGAAAGTTGTCATTTTCCACCATCAATTATGATGAGATCAGGAATATATCAAGTTTTTTTTATTTCTAAAAGTCGTCTTTTCATAATCTCTCTCATCGAATCAAAATCATTTATTTCTCCAACAGAAAGAGTTTTTATTTTAAATTTTTTATACTTTGAGGTATTTATCTTTCCATTTTCTAAAATACTACGGGATGCTACGGTATGATTTCCAGAAATATGACTAATATCATTGCATTCAAAAATAATTTCTTTGTTGATAGAAATATATCATAAAAGAGAAAGCAATTCAGTCATATCTTTTTTTGTAAATCATTGAACACTCAGTCATTCCATATGTTTTTTATAAGCAAATTCAAAGGCATTTTTATAAGCAAGTCATAAAATATCTGTTTTTTCTCAAATTTTTGGAATTTCAATTTTGAGCTTGAGTTCTGTGAGTATTTCTTTTTCTATATCAATGTTACGAGGAAGTATAAGGGAGAGTTTTTGAGTATTTTCTAAATAATTATTTTCAATAAAAAATTTGATACTTTCATCTCTATCACCAAGTTTATTTTCTATTTCAAAATTATAAATTCCACTGATTTTTTCATTTCTTACTTCAATTTTTGAAATATAAAATTTATCATATTTTTCTAAAAAATTAATAATATCAACATCCTTTCCGATAATATCTTGCACCATTTGATTTTGTTTTAAACTTTCGAGAGAAGTGAGATCTTCTTTGAGTTCCTGAGCTTTTTCAAAATCAAGATTTTTGGCATACTGCAACATTTTTATTTTGAGATTTTCTGTTACTTTTTCAAAATTTCCGTGTAAAAAATGACGAATATTGAGAATATCTTCGTTATATTTTTGCATATTTTCATCTTTGAGTAAGCAAGGACCAGAGCATCTTCCAATATAATAGTCGATACAAGGTATTTTTGAACCATTGGCAGATTTGATTTTTTGGCCTTCAAAAACTATATTACAACTTCTGTGTCAAAATATTTTTTTCGTGATTTTTATTATATTATTTACATTATGAGTCGAGATATAGGGGCCAAAATATTCTCAAGATTTGCTTTTAATCCTAGTCTTAATGATTTTTGGAAATATTTCATCAGTGATTTTTATGTAAGTATGACTTTTGTCATCTTTCATGAGTATATTATATTTTGGTTGATGTTTTTTTATGAGAGTAGTTTCTAACAAAAGACTTTCTATAGCAGTATTAGTGACAAGTATTTCGATATGAAAAATTTCTGAAACCATTTTTTTCTTCGCAAAATTGAGAGTATTATTTGGATTAAAATAGGAATGAACTCTGGCATGTAAATTGACCGATTTTCAAATATATATGATTTTTCAATTTTTATTTATATATTGGTATACTCACGGGAGTTTCGGGATATTTTTGAGTATTTCTTTTAATGTATCCATATTATTTACTTAAATCAATAGCTCATCATTGTTTTTTTATTTCTTTCAAGAGTGATCTTTTTTCTTCGCTATCATCTTTTTTATATCATGAATTTTCAAGATATCAATCGACTACTGACGAAAGAGCTTTTAAAATAGTTTCAAAATTTTTTTCTGCTGGTTCCTTTTTTTCCATGGTATGTTTATTTTTTATTTCTTTCAGTTTTTTATCAATAATTCAAAGATTTTCAAAAGCATGGGAAGCATTTTCGAGTATAAATTTATTTCATCCACCAATTTTGTGTAGAATAATATCTCATTTTCATAAAATTGAATCAAATATTCCATTTTCGATAAATTCTAATCACTCAATTGAAGTATATTTTATAGAAACACTATTAATATTAAAAAGTTTCCATTCAAAATCTATAACACCATCTTCTGTGATTATCCAAACATCATTATACCAATTAAATATATCATACAATCATTTGATAAACATTCCAATTAAAAATATTTCTAAAAGAAAAAAAGGAATATATCATTTAATAGCATCAGAATAATAATATAAAAAACTAGGAATAATAGCTCAAAAAAAATAATTAATAATTATTTTATCTAAAATAACTATTATATGTTTATGTAATATAGTTATTATTTTTGTCGATTGACTAATATGTTGAGAAAAAAATATATTATCAAACTTATTCATTATCTATAATTTTTATTATTTTGAATAATTCTATTGAGTATAGTATTTTTAATATAATCCCCATCGGGATCTCTTTTTATAATTTCAGTGAGTTCTTTTCTAGTGAGTACCAATGTTTCTACATCTGTTTCTGCTTGTATAGTTGCTGTTCTTCGTTCATTCATCACGAGTCACATTTCTCAAAATATATCTCATTCAAAAATGGTATTAATATTTTTTCATTTCATAGATACACTGACAATTCATCTCACTAAAATATAGGCATTATCAGAAATACTTCATTCTTGTATAATGAGATCTCATTTTTTAAAGGTTGCTTTTTGAATAGATTTTATACAACTTTCTAAAAAATTATTATCAAATCATTCGAATATATAAAGTGCTTTTAAATTCGTCATTTATTATACATAAAAAAATATTTTTATTATTATAACTATTTTTTAATTTTATCAATCCTTTTATTTTGTTTTTTTAAAATATATATGATAAAATGTATATAAGTTTTTTATCATAAAAACTTTATTACTTTTTAAATTTTATTTATGTATCCATTAAAAATAAAAGAAAAATATGATCAAAATAATTTAACAACCCTCTCTCATAGATTTAGTGTAGTATATCTTTGAACTTACAAAGATGGAGATTATACTCAAAATATAGGAAGTCATCCTGGAGTTGATATAGTTCCAGAATCAAAAAATCAAGAAGTCGTTTCTGTGTTAGATGGAAAAATATTCAAATGTGGAGAAGACGGAGCATATGGAAAATTTGTTTTTATAGAACATGAAAATGTTCCTGATCCAGATGATATGTCAAAACTTACAACCCTTTATAGTTGTTATGAACATTTAAGCGAAGTAAAAGTGAATATCTGAGATATTGTAAAAGAATGAACGCTCATAGGAAAAACTGGAAATACAGGAAATAGTTTTTGAGAACATTTACATTTTCAAATAGATAGAATACAAGCACCATTTCATGCTTATTGGCCTTTTACTTGAGTAGAAGCAAAAGCTGCATGACAATCATTTACTGGAGCTGTAAATATTTGACTTGGAATAGAAAAAGCTCGCATGTATACTATAAATCCATTGGTCTATTTGGATACGGTTTTTATAAATAAAATTTCAAATGAAAAGCAAATACAAGAAGTATGAGAAATAAAAAAAGACATGACCATTCCTACTCTTATCAATGATGAAGTAAAACCTATAACACTCACTCCAGTTTCTATTGTTCCAGAAGTACCTCTTCCAAAAATAGAAGAAAAACTCGAAGTCATAACATCATCTTCTGACAATCTTATAGTTGATAATTCAGCAAATATTTTATCTTCATTATAAGCTATAAAAAAAAGGAAATCCCTCATCTTGTGGATGAGGGATTTTTTTAACTTCCTTGAAGTATAGATATTAGGGGTTGCCTAAATAACTTCAAAAAAGTCTAAAATGGTCGGCATGAGAGGACTTTAACCTCCAACTTCCTTTCCATAAAGAAAGGTACTCTGATTGAGTTACACACCGTTTATTAAGTATTAGTGATTATATATAAAGAAAAAATTTGTCAAATCATTTGACAATTGAAATAAGAAGTATTACACTATGATTGTTTATAATATAACTTTTTTCAATATGAGAAAAACAAAACAAGCCTTTTCAATGGTAGAGCTTATTATAGCTATATCAATCGTTATTATTCTTTGAATGGTAGCCGTTACTTCTATGGATAGTGTGAAAGATAAATCAAATAATACGAGAATATTATCTGATATAGATACTTTAAAAAATGGATTCAAATCGTATTTACAAGAAAAAAGTGAATACCCGATGCCGAAATGAAATCTCAAATTTTATGGAGAAGATACTGGATATAGACATACTTATGATGATGCATTTTGAGTGAGTGGATTTGTTACTGATGATACTCTTCCAAAAAAGTATCTCAATAATTTGCTACTCGATCCCAAAACACAGCAATATTATGCTTATGCAAAAACAAAAAATACTGATAATTTTGAAATAGCATGAGTCGTATTTGAAAATAATAATCCAAGTTCTTTTGTTTCATGAGATTGGAAATGAGAAACTTGACCATACAACCTCGTAAAAGAATATGCATGACCAAATTTCGTATTTGATAAATCAACTGAATATTTTGCTTATAATCCATATGAAAAAATGCTTGTTGCTAAAATATCAAGTTTTAGTGGAACTGTAGAGATTAATGGTGCATCATTTACTGATACAGAAATTCTTACATATAATTTATGACAATGAGATAGAGTTAGTATTTCAACAGGATGAACTTTGAATTTATACTATTCAGATGGAAGTAGTTCTGTTCTTGGAGATACCCTCTCTCGTTCAGAAGTAGTGCTCGCAAATATGAAATTTGTTGAAGATAATAATTTATTTACTTCTATAAAACTCGCACTCAATGTCGGAAGTTTATGGACGAAAGCATCAAAACTTTCTGATAAATCTGATTTTGAAGTATACACCACTGATGCTGTAGCTGCCGTAAGAGGAACGATTTTTTGAGTAACAAAAAGTGGTGCCTTGAATTCAAATTTAGTCGTACAAGAATGAAAAGTTGAAGTAAAAGATGTTCCAGTACTTACGAGTGGAGAAACTATTGAAAATAAAATAGAAAAAGGAGAAAATATAGGAACTTCATTTACTCCTGAACAAACTGGATGAGTGATGCAAATAGAAAGTAATAAATCATATATAGAGGTACTCCCATGAACGGCTGTAAAATGAGTAAAAGTTGAAAATCCTACTGGAACTCCACCATCAAATCCAACTGCTTCGACATGAAGTATAGCTACTATTCCAACCGAAGCACAAGACACCATTATAAAAAATATCCCTGAATTAAATGAAAATATTCAAACAGAAGTGCAAAATTATTCAAAAAGTGGAACTGATCTCAAAATAAATCTTACACTGAATAAAACTTTTCAAAAAGCACAATATTTAAACTTAGTAAAAGATAAAATTACATATAAATTAAATAATATTTGAATAAATAACTGGTCATCAACAGGAGTACTTATGGTAACTTGAAGCACTGTTTTTAATACAGAAACTACTGGTACAGCTTCTCTTCTAGATATTACTTGATCCGTAGATACAGAATTAAAATTTTCATTTTGTCATGTTAAAAACGGAAGAACTCGTTGTTCAAAAGAATTAAAAATAGTTCTGAGTAATCAAGTCAGTTATACTATTGATAGCAAAGAAATAGATTCTTGTGATAAGGATATTGATAAAATATATCAAAAATTACTCAATAAAAAAATATCTCAAGTAGAATGTCAAAGAATATTAAAAAATATTGAAGCATTGACGAGTAAAAAATGATACAATAAAGATGATATAAACGAAATAAAACAAGCTGTTCTCAAGAATGATTTGGATAATAATCTTTCTGGGGCTGATTGTATGAGTTATCAAAAGAGAAATGGAATATTAACTGGAACTTGATTTGCAAATTGTAAACCATCACAAGTAAAATTTAATGGAGAAAAAGTTGAAAATCTTCTTGCTGGAGAGTGATATGAACTCGCTGCTTATGCTGGGTATAATACTTATAATCAGAAATGGAAGGGAGGTGATAATGAAAATTTCTTTCAAACATCATTTTGAATGTATAAAGATAAAACTAATTATGTTGTATATAATCAGAATCAATTAATGGTATGAAATTGAAGATGGAAACCACCGTATAATATAGATAATTGAATATTTTGAGTAGCTACACCGTATTCAACTTTTAATTATCCAAATGCATCTTTTAATAATTCAAATAGTACAATAAAAACAAAAGATTGAATTCAATGAGTATTTATAGATAATGCATGAGATGATAGTTATCTCACATACGATATTCACGATTTAGATTTAAAAAATTTTGCTGTCGAAATGAGTGTCAGAGGAGCTGCTTTGAAGAGAACGACATGATCTAATCCACCTAGCAATAAATATACTTTATTTAGAATCAATGACGATAATTTTCTTAAATTACAAACAAATGGAGATCTTAAAATTTTAGATATTACTATAGTTCATAACACACTTATACAAAAATTAACAGATGACAATAAATTTTATAGAGTAGTCGTTCGATTTGAAGATAAAAAAGTAAAAAATATATCCATATATGATGGAGAAAAAGAAATAATTTCTTGATCATCAACAAGTGAATCTTTAAATTGAGTATGAGATATTGAAAATATTTATATAGGAAGTAATAAATCATGATTAATATATGTAAATCAATGGAATGATATTATTGATTCTGTAAAAATTTATACAAAGTGAGAAAAAGTTATAAAAGAAGTGAAAGTTGACAAAGTAGATGATGAAGTAACACTAAGTTATTCAGTAAAACAAACACAAAAAGAAAAATATGATAATGGAAAGGAGTAATAATAAAGAGATTAAAAAATAAATTTTGAGAATAGAAAAAAAGCTATAAAATAAACATAAATATTTTATAGCTTTTTTACAAATGGCAAAAATGTATGATACTCTTCTTGGAGAATATATGAGAAATCCAGGACAAAAATGACTTTCTCTTGATGCTTTAGCAGAGAAATATTTTGATTATAAAATGGTTTCTTATGATGAAGTTACGAATAAATCTGAAATAAATTTTAAAGAAGTTGACTTACAACAAGCTGCTCATTATTCTGCAGAAGATGTCTATATAACAGCAAAAATATATGAATTGCAAACTAAGAATAATATTAGCAATGATAGAGTATTGACTGAAATAGAAATCCCTTTGATCGAAGTTTTAAAAACGATAGAACTGGCTGGAGTAAAAGTTTCTCTTGATACATTATCTGAAATTTGAAAAATTTTAGAAAAAGAAATTCTGAAAGAAGAAAAAATTATTAAAGAAATTGCTGGAGAAGATTTTAATATCAAATCCCCCAAACAAGTATGAGAAATACTTTTTGATAAAATGTGATTACCCGAATGAAAAAAAACAAAAACTTGATATAGTGTAGATAATGAAGTTTTAGAAAACTTGGCTCTCAAATTTCCGATAGCGAGACACATCGTAAATTATAGACAATATACGAAACTCCTTTCTACTTATGTGGAGTGATTATCAAAATGAATTGACAAAAACACTTCAAAAATTCATACTTCGTATAATCAAACCGTAACAACAACAGGGAGATTATCATCAACCAATCCAAATTTACAAAATATTCCAGCCTCTACTGGAATTGGTGGAAGTATCAGAGAAGCTTTTGTTCCTTTTTGTGATGGAGATGTGTTGATGGCATTTGATTATTCTCAAATCGAAGTGAGACTTCTCGCTATTATGAGTGAAGATGAAAATTTACTCGGAACTTTTTTAATGGGAGGTGATATTCATGCAAATACTGGATATTTTTTATTTGGAAAAGATGAATTAACCAGTGATGAAAGAAGAATAGCAAAAGCCGTAAATTTTTGAGTTATTTATGGAATAAGTCCATTTTGACTCTCAAAAATGATAGGAGTAAGTCAAAGTGAAGCACGAGAATATATACATAAATTTTTTGAAAAATACCCAAAAGTTTGAGATTTTTTTCAAAAAACAATAGAATTTTGTGAAAAAACTGGATATGTAGAAACTCTTTTTGGAAGAAAGAGATGGATAGGAAGTATCAATGACTCCAATGCTCTGATAAAAAAAGCATCGCAAAGGGAAGCTATCAATATGCCAATTCAATGAACTTCAGCAGATATTATTAAACTGGCTATGATACAAGTCGATACATTTTTGAAAAAAAATCATCTGAAAAGTCAGATGATTATGCAGGTACATGATGAGCTGGTATTTAATGTGGTTTCATCAGAAATAGAAATGATGAAAATAGAAATTCCTCGTATTATGGAAAATATTATTCCATCCAAAATGAAATTGGTTGTTGATATGTGAATCGGGAAAAATTGGAGAGAAACGAAATAAAAATTATATGTAATTATTAATAAAAAATTATGGAAAATACAGATATATTTGAAAATACAAAAAATATAAGAATATGAGATGAAGCAACTTTGGACGAAAAAATTGACTTTATTTATAAAACTCTACAAGCTCAAAAAAGAAACGGAAGAATAAAATTAGGGATAAAGGTATTTATTTTTTCAGCTTTGATGTATTTTTTTTATTTTTATTTACCAAGTTTATGAGCAGAAAAAATGAATGCTTTAAAAACTGAAATTCAGAATATAGTTTCAAAAAAGATAACTGAAACCGTAACACCGATGGTAAAAACTTTAACACAAGATATGTTAAAAGATATGAATAAAATATGAGAGGATTCTCTTGATATAAATCCTGTAAAAACAGAAATTTTGAATACTTCGGGAAGTAAAATAAGTGATAAAATGAATGATTTTCTCAAAAAACATCCAGAATTAAAAGATAAAATAAAATAATAACAAATATAAGAGACAAACCGAAGAGGTTACTGGAATCTATCCTTGAAATAATTGAAATTATTCAAAAGGATGGAAGTGAAAAATTAAAAAAATATTATTTTCTAATGAAACAATTATGAACACAAAAATATGCTATTTTCTCTCTGCTATATGTTTATTTTTTTGAAATAACTATGTATTTGCTCTTAATAATCTATCTTGAAATATTACTTCTGATTGGAAAGATGGATTTTGTTATAATTTTACTCTCAATAATACTTCTTGAAAAGAGATTTCAGATTGGAAAATTTATTTTAAGTTAGATGCAAATACTCTTTTAACATCGCAATGGTCATGAAACTTTTCTCATAATGGGAGTGATTATATTATTACTCCTCTTGATTGGAATAAAAATATAGCTCTTGATTCAAAAACTGATATAGGTTTTTGTGCAAATGGGATTTCTAGGCCATTTGATATAACTACTATTTCTGATAATGTAATTCCAGAAAAACCAGTTGTTTCTATTCCAGAAACTCCACAAATTCCAATCATTCCAGAAAATAATTCTTTACCAGATGTTACTTTGAATAAAGATTGACTCAATGTCTCATTTTCAACGACATCAAAACGGGATGGATGATATTGTAGGAATATAACTCTAAAAAATACATCTAGTCAGACTATTTCTAACTGGGAAATATCTTTTATATTAGATCAAGCTATAAGTTGATGGTCAGCTCAATATTCAAAAAATTGAACTAAATATAGTGTAAAATCTATGGATTGGAATAAAAATATAAATAGTAATTCTCAAACAGAAATTTGATTTTGTTCTATTTGAAAATTATATGACAAAACTCATGGAATTGAAAATATATTTTTTACAAATCCAGCCCCAATTCCAACTCCAGTTCCAGTTGTACCTATACAACCTAGTGTGCCTACAAATCCGACTCATTCTTGAAGTACGGATAGGGGAATTTTATTAACATATCCTATTGATAGTTGGAATCCAAAAAGTGTTGATTTAAACTGAGATAATAAAAAAGATTATATATTATCTTTAAATCCTTGGAATATTACAAAAGCTGATTGAATAGCTACTATGTCAGTTGATACTATAAATAAAAAAATAATTTATAATCAAGATTTAACGAATATAGTTATGAAAGATGCTTGAAGTTATGTTTTATCTTATCCTGAAGTATATGTTTGAAATAAACCTTGGTGATGAGAATATTTTGAAACCAATTCAAAATTACCTGCTCAATTTTCAGATATAAATGATTTGCAATTGAAAGTTAACTATAAAGCGAATTTTGAAAATTGATTACATGCAAATATTGCAATGGAATGATGGTTCACAAAAAATAAATTACAAACTACTTGAGTTTGATCTTGAGAATCAGAAGTTATGGTTTGGTTGTATTCAAATTGATTGAATCCTGCTGGACAAAAAATATGAGAAGTAACTCTTAATTTAAAAGTAAATTGAGTGAATACAAATGAAATATTTGAAATATATAAATGAGATATAGGTTGGGAAATAATATCATATAGACCTAAAAATTGATGATGGAATTCAGCGAATATAGAATTAAATTTAAGACAAATATTTGATAATTTTAAAATAAATACTTCAAATTCTCATTATGATAATTTATATTTACAAGGGTGGGAGTTTTGAACAGAAACAGGTTCTCCAACTACCACAAAAGCAAAATATAATTGGGAGTTATTCCAATATAATGTTACTTGAATTTTAAACACTATTCATACAAATCCTACCATTCCTACGACACCTAATATTCATTCTTGAATAAGTATCCCTTCATCGAATGTATTTGCATGATATTATCCAAATCGGTCTATTTGGAGTTATGCTTATGATAAAATTGATTATGCTAAATTTGATATTATAAATTTTGCATTCATTTATCCAAATTTTGATGGAACTTTACTCGGAACTCAAGAAGCGAAGTATCCAGAACTCATAAATACAGCTCATAAAAATGGAAAAAAAATAGTTATTTCAATTTGATGATGAAATTTGTCGTATAATTTTTTATGAGTTACTTTAAATAATACCTACAGAAATACATTTATTCGTGAAGTAAAAAAGTTTGTGATTGAAAATAATTATGATGGAATTGATTTAGATTGGGAATTTCCAAATTCATCTCTGGAATGAAAATTATTTCTTGATTTACTCAAAGATTTAAAAAAGGAGCTCCCATGAAAAATAGTTTCAGTAGCTATTTCTATTAATTATGATTTTTTTGATATAGAAGTATTAAATAATTTGGTAGATTATGTTTATATAATGGCTTATGATATAGAATGATGATGGAATTGATATGCTGGATACAATTCACCACTCTATAAAAATTCAAAAATGCCATATGATATGAGTTTGGATGGATTTCTCAAAACAAAATTTTTTAAGAAAAAAATTGATAGGTCTAAATTTTTATTGGGATACCCATTATATGGAAGAAAATTTAATGTGAGTGAACCATATATGCCAGCTTCTGTATCTGAAACTATAGAATACAAAGATTTTCCAAAAAATTGTACTCAAAAATGGGATGATGAAAGTAAAAGTCCATATTTATCCTGTGGAAGTTATTATATATCGTATGATAATTCAAAAAGCTTAGAAGAAAGAATTCAATATGCAAATAATGTTTGATTTTGATGAGTATTTGTTTGGGCTTTATGACAAGATAATGGAGAGATAATACAAACTCTTGTAAAATCATCTTCTTGAAATATTCAAACCAATACATGAATTTTACTTTCTCCTGATACACAAATAGAAACGGGAGTAATTATTCCTCCTCAAACACAAACAGGAGCTATTGATACTGTACTAAGCACAAAAATTAATATAGCATTAGATGCTTTTATTGCAAAAAATAAACTTACAGCAAAGACGAGATTATTAAAAATAGTGTCAAAATTAGAATGATTGAAACTAAAATTTACGAGTGATTTTGAAATATCTATTATCATTGATTATTTTATACAAACCATTGATAAAAAAATAAAAGAATTACAATAACAAAGATTTCAATTTTGAAATCTTTGTTATCAATCAATTTTTGTAACTTCATATAATACGATATATTTTCATATTTTAAAATTTACTCTTCCAATAAATCTGTCAATAATAAGGTAATCGTGATCTTGAATTTCTAATTTCAATGCCAGTCATATAGTATCTATGCTTTCTTTTTTAGAAATAATTTCAAGAGTATTTATATTCATATCAAAAAGTATATCTGATAAACTTTTTAAAATTCCAATTTTATTTTGAAATACAAAATGTATATCAAATATAATATTATTTAAAATATCTCACTCAAAATAAGCACTCAGTAGTCTATCTTTTGATAATTTATGTAAAGTTTTACAATCTCTATTATGAATAGTAAAAACTCATTTTCAATTTATATAGGAAACTATTTTTTCACTTAATCTATTTTCGCAACATATTCATATTTTATATGGAATATTTACTTCTCATCCTATGATGATAATTTTTTCTTTTTTCACATCTGAATTTTTTCATACAAGAGTGGCAGGAAGTTTTCATTCTGATTCATTGACTGGTTTATACTGAATATTTTTTGATCTGCATATTTTTTTTATAATAGCTATTGGATTGGTAGAAAAATTTCATATTTGTTCTAAAATATCATTTCTTTCTTCGACAGAGTAAATTCTATCATCAATATTTTTTAAATATGATAATTCTTTATCTAATTTTTCCAATCCATATTTTTCTAAAATATTATTGAGTATTTCTTTTCATTTTTCAATATATAACTCATTATCTTCATTTCTCAAAAAGCTTCTGATACAATTTTTTGCTTTTGCTGTTTTTACAAATGATATAGAAAATGGATTTGGTTTTTTATTTTTATCCGTAATAATATCAACAACATCTCCGTTTTTTAATTCTTTATCTAACGGACTTGGTTGACCATTTATTTTTGCGATCACAATATGATTTCATAAATCAGTATGTATTTCATAAGCAAAATCAATCGAAGTGGAACCAGCAGGAAGATTAATACTATCTCACTTTGGAGTTAATACAAAAATCCTATCTTTAAAAAGATCTATTTTTAATGAATCCATAAATTCATTATTTTCCATACTTTCAGTTAAATTTTTTAATTCTCGCACCCAATCAATATCAGTCGCAATTCTTGATCATTTTTCTTTGTATTCAAAATGCGCTGCTACTCAAATACTTGATCTGAGTTCCATATCAAAAGTTTTGATTTGTATTTCTGTTGGTTGCTGTCTATGATGTTTTAAAAGACCTATAACAGTCGTATGCAATGATTTATATCCATTTGGTTTTGATAAAGCAATATAATCTTTAAATCTTTTTGGTAATGGAGTCCATACATTATGAACCAGTCACAAAACTCTATAACAATCGCTCACATCTCATACCAAAATTTTTATTCCATACAAATCATAAAGATCATTTATAGAAGTCAATCATTTTCTTTTCATTTTATTATAAATAGAATAAATTGATTTTACTCTAAAATCAACTTTGTATTCTATTCAACTCCCATCAAGAAGATCAGATATTTCCAATTTTGCATTTTTTTTAAATGAAATCATCGTTTCACTCGAATCATTGAGTTCTTTTTTTAATCTTTTATAATCACTTGGGTTTAATATTTTAAAACATTCTTCATCTAATTGATTTTTGAATTGATGGAGTCATAATCTATCCGCAATAGGAGCATAAATATTGAGAGTCTCCAGTGCAATTCTTTGCTGTTTTTCTTTTTTTGGATGATACTTAAGAGTTCTCATATTATGAAGTCTATCAGAAAGTTTGACAAAAATAACACGAATATCTTCACTCATTGCTACAAACATTTTTCTCAAACTTCCAATCGTTCTTTCTTCACCAGCATATCTTACTTTAGAAAGTTTTTCCATTCCACGACACAATCCAGCAACCTCAATTCAAAAAGTTTTTAATATATCCTCATATGTTTTAGGAGTATCTTCAATAACATCATGAAGTAAACAAGCTTGAATGGTATATATATCAGGTTTTAAATCCAATAATATAAGAGTTGCTTCTACGGGATGATCAATATATGGTTGTCAAGATAATCTAAAATCCCCATGATGAGCATTTTTTGCATAAAGGTATGCCTTATTAATCTCATTACTCACATAATCTCTAGAAAAATCTTTTAAATAAAGTACTACTTGATTTATTAATAATTCAACTTTTTTATCAATTTTTAAATAATCAGATTCTATTTTTAGATTTGTTTCCATAATAATATATTTATGTTTTAATTTTCGTTCTATTATAATGATAATAAAAAAAAAGTAAAAAAACTTTACAATTCTTCTAAATCAAATAAAATGAAAATGTATTTTTATATTTTAAATATTTTGTATGAAAAAAATAAACAATAAAGGTTTTACTCTCGTTGAGCTTTTAGTAGTTATTACTATATTATCTATTATATCAGTAGTTGCTTATCAAAATTTTGGAGGGGCGACAGATAAAGCCATTTCATGAAGAAAAATAAATGATATAGGAACTATTGAAACAGCTTTACAACAATTTAAAGCTGATAATAATTATTATCCAATGCCAATGTTATACAGTTCTGGTAGTGGGAATGATAATTTATGGTGATATAATACTGGAACAGTAGCAAATCCAAGTAACACTCTTAAAGTAGTTTATTCAGGAAAAGCTATTGCATCACTTACTGGAACTATAGAAGGATGATGAAGAGTATACTGAACTTGAGCATATAGTGGAAGTCAGATTTGAGCAAAATGAGTAATGTGATATAGTGGTGATTTTGGAAAAAAATATCTATCAAAAGATCTTTATGATCCTGAAATATGAGATATACAAGTAGGGGCAAAAAAAATGATTGATAGTGGAATAGGAAGATATATATATGCAGTTTTTGCACAACCAAAATCAAAAGATTTATGGAATAACGCTTGAATATCAGGAATATATTATAATATTGCTACGAGTGTAAAGAAAAAAGATTCTGAAACTTATCAATCATATATAGTATGAGATTTTGATGAAGCAGCTTGTGAAAAAAGAAATTCTTGTCCAGATACTTTAATAGGTACTGCGAGTTGATGAACGGCTACTGTTTTAAAAAATACAGACGAACAAAAATCTGATACTTGAAGTCTTTCACCAAATCAATGAATTCCTTATCCTATAAAAGATTTTGCACAATAATATGAAAACTTTTATTATACAATGAAATCATCTCACTTCGTGAGATGATTTTTATAATCAAATCGAAACATTATTTCTTCAAAATTCTCATCTAAACTTTTGAAGAAATCTTGATGCCTTCAGTGATATACTTTTTTGATGATTTTGAAGTTTTGAAGAAAAAGAAGATATCGAAATTATTTGGACTTACTTTGAATTATCAAAAAAGTATCTCAAAAATATTGATGAAATTGAAAAAATTATAAAAGAGCAGAAACATATTGTGTTTAAAAAGACTTAGTTTTGTAAAAAACTAAGTCTTTTTCATAATACTTATATAATTTCTCTTATTATCAAATAATCTATTTTCTATGATTTCATATCAAGTTTGTGTAAATAAATAATCTAATTCTTCCAAAGAAAAACAATGATAAAACCTCTCAAATTCTCAAATTTTTATATTATAATCATAACTTCAAAATTCATTTTTTGAATCTTCAATAATAGATTTTTCGTATTTTTCGGTATTTAATTCACTATTTAAAGCCCAATTTGTCATAAAAATATAAGTATTTCCAGTAATAATATTTTTCAATTTTTTCAAAACTTCAATTCTTTCTTTTATTGTCAATAAATGATGAAAAGATGCAATAAAAAACACACTTTCAAAATCTTTTATGTGTAATATATCTATTTTTAACATATCACATACTAAAAAATCATCACTTCAAAACTTATTTTTTGCTTCTTGTATCATCCTAATAGAAGTATCAATTCAAAAATAATCAATATCTGAAATAAATGAACTTGTAATAAAATGATCAAGAAGTCGTCCACTTCCACATCCAATATCAAGTATTTTTTTTCAGTTAATAAGGGGAGAATATTTTTCAAAAAAATATTCTATTTCTTCCCATTTCATTCCATTTCTTGACTGAGAAAAAGTTTGAGCAAAATGATTATAATTTACTTCTTTCATATTACATTTTAATGGGTAATTTTATAGCTAAAATATCAAAAACTAATTTTTGAGTTTCCAGATATTTTTTTACTAATTTTAATCTTAATATTTTTTTATCTTCATTTTCTTCATTGAGTATAGGAACTACATTATAAAAAGCACTAAACTTTCTGGATAAATTATACACATAATTGATTAAATTATGAGCTAAAATATTCTCACTGACAGAAATTAAAATTTCATTTAAACTCGATACTTCTTTCAATAAATCTATCTCTTCAAAAGTTTCAAAACTTTCTTTATTGGTAAATTGTTTTATTGTTTCAATAATACATCCTGATTTTTCAATGATTCTTAATCACCTCACATAACTATAAGCTACATATGGAAAACTATTTCATTCAAAAGTCATAAATTCATCCCAATCAAACACGATATCCGTCATTCTTGACTTTGATAAATAGCCATATTTTATCGATCAAATTCATATGATTTCAGATATTTCATCGACTTCCGTTTCACTTATATCATCTCTTTTTTCTAAAATAATTTTTTTTGCTCTCACTTTTGATTCATCTAAAAGATCTCAAAGTTTAATAATATTTCATTTTCTTGAACTCATAGCTCAATCTTTTAAAGTAACAAATCAGCTGTATGCATGAAATAATTGAGTATTTCACAACCAAAAAGCTTTTTTAGCTATTTCAAAAGCTTGAGAAAGATGTAACTGTTGTCTTATATCAACATGATAAATAATTTTTTCTGGATTCCAATTTATCATTCTATATTTTATAGCAGCTAAATCTGAAGCTAAATATCCATGAGTTCCATCTCTTTTTTGTAACATACAACTTGGAATTTTAGTTTGTTCATCAAAAGTTACTCAAACTGAATTATCATCATTTTTTACAGCAATTTTTTTTTCAATAAGTTCCTTTACAATATCAAACATTGTAAATTGTAAATCTGGATAGTTTCACATTTTTGGTAATCAAATGCCTTCGTAAAAACTTTCTCAAATATCAAAGTCTGTTCTCACTCAAAGTCTATCTAAGTCTATTTGCATTGCATTAATACTATAACTTGTGAATTTTTTCCACAATTCTATAGAGTCTAAATTCCCTTGCGATAATAATTTAAATTCTTGTCTTGTTTTTGCTTCTAATTCAATATTTTTTTCACTTTCAGCAGTAATTTTTATATATAATTCCAATAAATAATCAACAGCATTTTTTTGTAATTTATTTTCATCTCACCATAATTTATATGCCAGTATTAATTTACCAAAAATTATTCACCAATCTCATATATGACTATCGGAAATAACTGTATATCCTAATAGTCTATAAAGATTTATCGTTACTTGTCATTGATTTGGTGTACACATATGTCATATATGAAGTATTTTTCATACATTTGCTCATATATAATCAACTACAATTGTTTTTCCTACTCATATTTTTGGTATTACTGATACTTCATTGAGAAAAATATCAGTATAAAATTTATAGCTCATTTTTATATTTAAAAATGGTCATGCCGTAGTTATTTCTGAGAAATTTACATTAAGTGAAAGTTTTTGCATTAATTCGTTTGCTATTAGAGCAGGATTTTTACCTAAAGTTTTAGATAATATAAAACAACCAAAAGCATAATCTCATAATTCTTTTTTTGGTGGATTTTCTAGTTTTATTTCATCTCCAGTAATATTATATAATTCAAAAATACTTTGAGATATTATTTTTGATATTTTAGTTTTTATTCAGTTCATTTTTGTTTTTAAGAAAATATTTTTTCAAATTATATAAATAAAAGCTTAAAAATCAAAAAAAAATGTATTCATAAAAAAAATAATAATATATTGACATATATTAATTATTATCGTACAATATAAATACTATATTTATATAGTATTTATATTTTAATTATTATATATGAATAAAATTATGTGATTATTATTATCTGCTTCATGTGCTATAAGTGGATGTAGTACATGAGAAAAAAAAATTCAGAGTAATCATTATGAATCTTTATGAGAACAACGTACTATGAGATGAAATGATGACTGCAATAATTATCAATGAGAAATAATGAGAAAAGTTCATGGTATATTAAAAAAAGATCTAAATCATGATTTCAAAATAATAGGTATTAATCAAAATAAAGATAACAGAAAATCATGTAATGTTGAAGTAGAGGAATTAACTCGTGTATCTAAAAAATGAGTTGATGAAATTATAAAAAATAGAAAAAATTATATTATTACCGTATAAATTTATATCAAACAAAAAAAATATAAAAAAGCTCCAAAATTTTTTGGAGCTTTTACTTTACATATCATCTTGAAAATAATTGATATAATCTTCTTCTTTTACTATTCACTTATCTCTGAGATTATCGGCATAATTTTTCATAGTAATCATTCATTCAGATTGTCACATTTCAATAGCATTATTTATTTGAACAAGATCTCAAGAACGAATTAAATTTCTAATTCCAGGACTCATCATCATAATTTCATATATTCATGCTCTTCATCATCCAATTTTTGGTATCAATCTTTGAGATAAAACTCAAAATAATATATCTCATAATTTATATCTCACAGAGTTTTGTAATTCAGGATGAAAAAAATTGACGAGTCTGGTAATAGTTTGAACTGATCCAGCTGTATGTAAAGTCGAAATAACGAGATGTCCAGTTTCAGCTAATTCCATAGCTGCTTCTACCGTTTCTTTATCTCTCATTTCTCATACCATAACTATATCTGGGTCTTCTCTCATAGCTGCTCTTAAAGCAGATGCAAAACTTTTCGTATCTTTTCCAATCTCTCTTTGCGAAAAAATTGAATTGATATCTTTAAATACAAACTCTGTTGGGTCTTCAATGGTTAAAATATGTTCTCTTCTCGTTTTATTAATAGCATCTAATATAGAAATCATAGAAGTAGATTTTCATGATCATGTTGGTCAAGTTACGAGTATTAATCATCATTTTGCTTTTACAAATTTTTCAACTCATCTTGGGAGTCATAGTTCTTGCATAGTTTTTGGTTCAGAAGAAATCCTTCTCATAACGAAAGCTATTTTTCATAATTTATAAAAAGCATTCACTCTAAAAGGAGTTCCATCACTATGTAGATAAGCAAAATCAGCATCTTTTGAATCTAAAAAATTCTTCACTGCTTGTGTATTATCATTAAATAATTCAAGTAATATTTGTTTCGCTTTTAAGCTATTTAAAGCTCCTCCAGCGACTTTTCATAATTCTCATTGAACTCTAAATCATATATTTTCTCACTCTGACATATGTATATCAGATGCTCAAATTTTTATACAATGATCGAGTATCGGTCAAATAGTTAAATTAGCCATAATGTATATATTATTTATATGAGTAGATAGAATTATTTATTTTTAATATTATCAAGATTATGTTTTCTTGGCCTATCAACTAAAACTTCAGAAATATTTGCTTTCATTTTTTCGATTGATTCTATATCTGAATCCAAAGCTCCATCTTCTTTTTCTAGATCTTTAATTTCTCACTCAAACTGAGAAACTTCTTTTTTTAATCTTTTTATTTGTTCATTTAATTCATCTACTTGTGATTGTTTTGAAGAACTTATTTCTAAAATAGATGCTTTTCTTTTTTGCATTTTAGAAATCGCTTCGTCTAATATATCATTTCTATTTAATGAATCTTGTTTTCATACCAGCATAACATTTTGTACTCATTTTTGTATAGTCTCTATGTTTGGTTCTTCTCAAATATCAGAAATGCTATTGAGAGAAATATTTTCTCATACTCATGATTCTTCTTTTTGTATCATACCTTCTTGTGTGAGTCAAAAATCAACTTCATTATTATTTTGTTTTTCAGTTACTTTTGATTCTCAAACTGAATCATGAAGAGTCGTTTCATTTATTTTTCATTCCTCTTCTCATCAGAAATTAAAAATATCTTCTCAAAAAGAAATTTCACTGACATTTGGAGATGCTGTTATTTCTTGTTGAACTCATGCAGTTGGTGTTTGTATTGTCTTACTTATATCAAAACTTACTTCGTTTATTTTACTTGATTCTCAAAAATCAATAACAGAATCAGTCGTAATAGATTGTGATTTATTTTCACTTTCAAAATCAAAATTAAAATCTAAAAGACTATTATCTTGAGAAGCATTATCGCTTAATATAATGAGATCTTCATCTTTTTCTACAGTTGTCGTAGCCATATAAATATAGATTATTATTAAAATACTTCTTCATTGTATCACATATTTTTTTTATTTGCAAAAAAAAATGAAAAAAATATAATAATCCTACTATTTTTTATTTTAATAATTAACTCAAATAGAATTATGGATATGTCAAAAATGTGAGAAATGATGAAACTTCAACAAGAAGCAATGAAAATTAAAAAAGAATTAGAAAATACTGTTATTGAAGCTGAAGTAAATGGATTAGTTATTTCAATTAATTGAGAAATGAAGGTAGAAAAAACTGAATTTGAAACGAATATACTTATTCCATGATTATCTGATTCTCAAAAAAAAGCTTTAGAAGAAGCTATTACAGGAGCAATCAATAAAGGAACTAAAAAAGCTCAAGAAGTTGCTGCATCAAAAATGCAATGAGTAATGTCTCAAATGTGACTCAATATGCCAGCAGGATGACTTCCTGGTATGTAAAAAAACTACTGAAAAAGAGAATAATTTGATTATTCTCTTTTTTTTACCAATCATATTCATTGGTATCAAATGAGGGAGAAAAATCTTTTTGTAAAATATCAATAATATTTGAATATTCTTGGTTTTTATTTAACGAAATATTTTGTGTCTCTTCTTGTTGTAATGTTTCTAAATATTTTTTTATTTCAGTTTTTTCTTTTTTTGATAATTTTTCTGTTCCATGTTTTTCATCATTTTTAATATGAATAGATGGTATTTTTAAAATCATTTGTTGTGTATTTCATTCTTTTTCTTGAGATTTTTTTTGTGGTCCTTCATTTTTTTGTTCAGGATTTTCTTTTTTTATTTGTTGAATAAGTTCAAGTAATTTCTCTAAAACAAAGTTATAATTTTGTTGAGTTTGGATATCTTTTTTTATGTCAATCGCTTGTATATAATATGAGAGTGAGTTTTTCCATAGTTCCATTTTTTGTAAATTATTTTTATTTTCTCAAAGTTTATAGCTTGTATTTCCTAAATTATGAAATAATATAAAACATATATTTTTATTCTTACCATTCATCTGTTTATATTGTTTTAAGGCAGCATCAAAATTTCATATTTTATAATAAAAATCGGCTTGTTTTAAAATAAGGAGATCATTGTGAGGAAAAAAGTTTTCAAGATACTTATTGATAGTATTGGCGAAAATAACATTATATACAAAAATACTATTTGATACAAAAAAGATCAAAGTTGGTAAAATAATAACAGCAATAATTCACAAAACTATTTTTGTATAATTTTTTATTTTCATTTTTTATCAAAATAACAAAATAAACCTAAATAACACAGAAAACAAAAAAATGCAACTATCATAAAATAACGAGAAGTATCTATTTTCTTTTCTTCATTTTTGTCAATATTTGAAGCTGGAATATTTTTTATATCTATTTTTGAAATATCATCTCAATTATTGATCTGATACTTATCAAAAGAAAAAGAAGTAAAAAATTCTTTATCAAATTTTGTCATGATTTCTTTATTATTTTTATCTTTTTTATAGATATTTTTTCAAAATAAATCGATTGACTCAAATATTTTACTTCATGTTTCTTTTCCAAATCAAATAAAAATGAGTTTTATATCTTTTTTATCTAAATCTGTACCTATTTTTTCGATATCTTGTAATAGTTTTTCTTTTTCAGATCAAGGCAAATGAGTTTCAAAATCACTTAAAATTATCAGAGCTCATTTATGATTTTCATCAAATCGAGAAATAGAGTTTTTTAAAGCTCATAGTATATTGCTTCCTCATTTTAAAATCGTTTTTTCATCAATATTTTCTAAAAACATTCCAAGTAAATGTGTATCAAAGGTAAGAGGTAATATATTGAGTGACTCTCCAGCAAATACTGACAGTCAATAAGTATTTGAGAGATTTTTTGAAATATAATTTTTGATAAATTCTTTTCATAATTGGAGTCTCGTCATTTCTCAATCATCAAAAGATCACATACTTTTAGAAATATCTAAAAGGAAAAGTATATCTGATGATGATACAGTATTTTTTTCATAAATTCTTATTTGATAGGAAAAAAATCATATTCCAGAGAGAAAAAAAGTAATCAGCAAAAAAATTACTGGGAGTCCATATTTACTTTTCAAAATAAATCATCTTTTTTTATAAAAAAACGAAATATATAATCCCAATAAAAATATAAAAAAAATAAGAATAAATATCATTTTAATTTCTTAAAAAATAGTAAAAATGAAAACTTATAAAAAAATAGAGTAAAAGAAAAATAATATATACAAACGGTTTATAAAAAGGTGTATTCATATAAATCTCTTCCATTTCTATTTCTTTTTTTGGTAACAAATCTAATTTTTCAAAGATTTTTTCAAATGTTTTTTCGCTCTCTGCTCTATAATACATTCCATTTGTCATACTTGCAATAGCTTGAAGATTTTTTTCGTCAATTCATCATATACCAATCTTTTGACTTCCATACATATTATTTACCACTACAAAAGTATCTTTATTTCACCCTATTCAGACTGTATGAACTTTTATGTTTTTTTCTTTTATATATCGAATTACCTGAATCGGATCGATTCATTTATTTGCTTCTCCATCGGTAAATAATACTATCACTTTTTCTCTTTTTGAATCCTCTTCAAATATATTAGCTCCATATAAGAGAGCATCTCAAATTGCGGTTCCTTGCAAGTGTTGAAAATCTTGATTAATATCTTTTATCGAAATATTATTGATATAATGATTTATAAATTCATAATCAAAAGTTAACGGAATAGAAGTAAAAGGTTTTCATGAAAATACAATAAGTCACACTCTATCTGTTTTTAGTTTTGAGGTAAAATCACTTAATACTTTTTTCGCTACTTCTAATCTATTTGGAGCTATATCTTCAGCAACCATAGAATATGATAGGTCTAAAACAAGTGCAATATCAATTCCTTTTCTTATCAAATGTTTTTTTCATTCTTTTTTATAGGGGTTGCTAATAATAAGAGAAAAAAATAATATAATACTTATTATCAAAACAATCTGGATATAAAAATATTTTTTTGATTTTCAAAATATTATTTCTAGTTCTATCATAAATTTAAATTTTTTTGCATTTTTTTTCGTTTGAATATAAAAATACAAAAAAATCATTCCAATAAAAAATGAAATAAATCAACCAAGAGGATATAAAAAAATAATACTATTCATATTTATTATTTTAAAAAGGACCTTTCTATTTCATACATCATATCTATTTTTTCACTTCCCATCATTTTTCCAGTTTTCATTTTTGAATCAATACTTGCAATGTTTTGATATATTTTGATATATTTTATTTTGTCTATTTTATATTCTTTATCAATGAGAAAAGATCGATTTCCTACATCAAGTATTGCTTTTATTTGAGTATTATTATAAGAAAGAAGCTTCAATTGAAATATATAAAAATAAAATCTCAAATTAGAAGCAAAACTATTATATAATAAATATGGATTATCCAAAAAATCTGAAAGTTCTCTGAGTTTAAAAATAGCTTTTTTTATTTCATTTCAAAGTATATCATTGATAATTTCAAAAATACTCTCTTCCACATCTTTTGTTATCACTTCAATATCAGCAATATCAATAAAATCTTTCGTTATAAAAAGTTTATCAAGTTCGTTGATAATATTTCAAAAATGAAGTCATTTGAGACGAATTATCTTCATCAGAGCTCCTTGAGATACTTGTCAATGGTAAATTTCATGTAATTTATTTTTTATATCATTTTGATCACTCAATGTAAAATCTTTTATTTCTCAAATTTTTAAAATTTCTTTATAAATTTTTGATCTTTTATCAACCGTAGCATTATTAAGAACAATAATATTTTCTGAAGTTATTTTTGGTAAAATATCAAGAAAAGATGTTTGGAATTTTATATATTCTTCCGAATCTTCATCTCCAGTAGTAAAAGGAAAATCATCAATAATACAAAGATTTTTTTGACTAAATAATCAAGTTGAAAGTAAGTTTTGTTCAAAAAAGGAAAACTCATGATTCAAAATATTTGATATATATATAATGTTATGTTGAGAAAATTTTTCAGAAAAAGACTTTTTCCAAGTAGAAAGAAGTTTATTTCTTAAATAGTTTTCTCAAACGAAAAGATAGATCATAATAGAGGGGTTAGTTTTTGTGATAAAAATTGTTTTTGTGAATATTTATTTTTATTTTATAAAAAAATTTGATTTTTAAAATTTTTCTGATAATATATTTTTGTATCCACATAGAAAAAGTATCCCAAACGGTGTCAGTCCCTAAGGGGCTTTTTTTTATTTCACATATTGTATTTTTTCTTTTATACCTGGATTATCAAGATAAGTAAAGTATTTTGGATCAAGATTTTTTTTATGTCTGTATAAACTTGATGAAAATTTATGATTTGGTGCAATTACTTTTTCAAATTTGTTTAACTCAATCAAGTAATCAACCAACACTTTATAATCTCCATCTCAGGATATCAGTACTATTTTATCAAAGGTATCTTTTTCTTCTATTAATTTTTTCATCACATGAAAAGTGAGATTCACATCAATATTTCACTTTTTTTCACTTCTTAAATGTTCAGGTTTCTGATTAAAAACAAGAATAAATCATGATTCTTGTAATCTTTCATATAAAGTGTTTTCAGATTCTTTAAATCATAAAAAATAATATGCCTTCGATACATTATATTTATCTTTGAGATAAATCCTCAATTTAGAATAATCTATTTGCCAATTCATTCATTGGTAGAGATTCTGTCAGTCTATAAATGCATAATTATTTTCTTTTTTCTTCATAAAAAGTTTTATTGAGTAATTTGTTTTTATTATATCAAAAAATATCATTTCACAAATTTATTTGGCTCTTTTCTCTCCAATCCTTAAATATTTGCAAAAAACGAGAAGAAATGTTAGAATGAGAAAGATTTTAATATTTTTATACTTATATGAATACGATAAATAAGATGTGATGGGAGTGAGAAAAACACAAAGAACAAAAAGAAACAACAAATCAAATGAATATGTATTTTGAAGAATTGATTCATTTTCTTACTCCGTTACAAATATGAATCAGAAAATATCTTTCCATAGATACAAATGGGAGAATAGACAGATCTCAATTAACCTCTATTTATAAAAATATAGAAACAGATACTTATATCAAAAATCTTCATACTCAAGCTCTTGGATACTATAACGATGCGAAATCTGAATTTACATGATGTAATGATATGGTAATTATTTTATGAGCTCTCGTATACACCTATGATTCTTCTCAAGTAATACCAAAATGATTTATATGAAAAAATAGATGAGATCATAAACCTATTTTTTACAATGGAAGTTATATTTCACTTATTTCTATTGATTTGAATATAAAAGAAAGGAATGATACAGTGAGTCCAACTATATCACTTCATCATGAATTACAACATCATCTCAATACTACTCTTTGAGATCAATATATTACGAAAAATAAAAATATGCATTTTTTATCAGCAAATAGAAATGCTGATCCTCCGAGATGATTTCAAAGTAAAAGTCAATTTATTGCGAGTGAAGAAACTGTAATATGAAATCTTTTTTGAAGATTTATAAATTTGCAAAGTAATAGTCCTATTCATAAAACTCAAGACTACCTCAATTATGAAAATCAACTCTATTATTTAGATGAACTTTCTGCAAGTTTTTGACAAGCAAAAAATAATATTTGGTGACCAAATCAATTATTTTATAATAATAAAATACATGGAGAAAAAACTCATTATGAACTCATAGGAAATTATCCTCAAGATAAAGAAGATCTCAAAAATATCTTTCAAAAATATCTTATGCCTGGTCTTTATTTATTTGAATTAAAAAAACTCCTCGCACAAAGTATAGAAAAAGAAAAACTCAAACTTAGTAATGATACTCTTGAAAATTCTATCAAATCAGCAAAAATAAATGATTGTGAAAGAAAAATAGAATCAATCAATACCATGATTGCATTTATTACTCAAACTCTATGAATAGCTCGTAGTATACATCAAGCACTTCAACTTTTAGATATTATTTGGGTGAAAAAAATAGAACCACATCTCAGTAATGACTATAAAAATTATATTTTTGGGTGAGCAAAAAACCTCACCCACTTATTGTAATATCATTTGATTTAAAAATTAAATTTTCTATAATCCAATCAAATTAAAAATAACTTCATAAAAAATGGATAAAAATAAACTTGCCATAATTTTAGTTTGATTTGTAGATATTCTTTGAATTTGAATATTTATACCAACTTTACCTGATTTAACAATATATTTTTGAGTTTCAGCTCATAGTATATCATATGCAATTGTATTATATGCATTTTTTTCTTTTTTATTTTGACCTATTTTATGACAACTTTCAGATAAATTTGGAAGGAAAAATATACTTCTTTTATGTATAATTTGAACTTTTATTTCATCGTTTATTATGACTATCAGTCAGCTTTTTTGGGTATTTTTATTCGGAAGAATTATGAATGGAATCTTATGAGGAAATATCAGTATTATTCAATCTATGTTGAGTGATATATCAAAAACAAAAGAAGAAAGAATGTATAATATGTGAATACTTGGATCACTCTTTGGTATGTGATTTATTATTTGACCGGTTATTGGAGCAGTACTATTACCATTATGAGTGAAAGCTCCTTTTTGGGCTATGACTGGACTTGCTATTGGAGAAATATTGTTAGTATTCTTTTTATTATCTGAAACAAATCAACATATTATAAACTCAAAAAAAATTAATATCAATCCTTTTGGGACTATATGGAAATATTTAAAAAATAATGAAGTTAGTATATTTTTGATTTCGTTTTTTACTCTCATTTTAAGTTTTTCTCTGTATCAATGAATGTTTCCTGTATTTTTAGCAAAACATTTTCATCTTCCTTGATATATAGCTTGATATATTATGAGTTGAGTATGATTGTTTATTGCTCTCAATCAAGTATTTTTACTCAAAAGATTTTGGTTAAAATATTTTTCTATCAAACAATTATTTTTTATCACTAATATTGGAATATTTATCATTTTTTCAGCACTATCGTTTATTGATTCTCTTCCCTTATTTTTAGTTGTTTTTTATAGTCTCGTTTTCTTTCAATGAATAGTCAATCCTATTTATCAATCCGAAATCGTCGAAACCACTCATATTCATGAAAGATGAGAAATAATGTGAGTTATGAGTTCGCTTCAATCTATGAGTATGTTTATATGACCATTAATTTGATGAATTCTTATTGATAAAAATATTTCTATTTTTATATTATGAGCTTTCATTGTTTTTATAAATATATTGATAGTCATAAGTTTGGTGAAAAAATTAAAATAAAAAAGATTTCAATTTTGAAATCTTTTTTATTTTAATTCATGTTTAATACGAAATCTTGTAAAATTTTATTTAAACCGATTTTCTTATCTCAAATTCAAGATAGGAAAAAAGGTTTAACGGTTTATTATAAATGGTGCATCGTTCTGAGTGATTTTTGAACATATATATTCAGGGCTTATAAACCTTGATTTTACTCTAATTAAAAGGATTATATCATATAATATGATAGAGCATTGATATAAGTATGAAAATAAATATGTTAAAAAATACACTTAGTATTATTTCTTCATTTCATTTAATGTAAGAACTAAATCAAGTAATCTATTATAATCTTTCTTTACCTCTTTCTTATTAGGTATATTTTCACTAACTTTATTATTAGTAGTAGTAATTAATGCGTTCTCACTTTGTATTTTTTTCATATATAAATTGTTAAAAAATAAAATACAAAAGAACACACACATTTTCCTTCAAGAGACGAAAAAAAGACCTAAACAGGTCTTTTTTTGGAAGTAAGGGGAGATTTTGAAATAAATATTTTACATAGAAATTTTTTTTGCAAAGTTAGGAAAAATATGATAATATAGATATGATATAATTAATTCTCATTTATGTCTGACTTTAATCATCACTCTTGACCAGAACAACAACCTCAAATTGAAAAACCAGCAATTATAAAAACTGCTGAGTCTTTATGAGTATGACCTCAAATTTGAAGAGCTATTTTTGATACTAAGAAATGAGTTGCTACTATTTTAGTAAAATGAGATGCAAAAAAAGAAACATCAGAATTAAATGATAATTTTAAAAAAGAGTTTATTGAAAAGTTAAAGAAACTTCCAAATTACCAATGAAGTAAAGTTCAGGAAGCTATTGAAAAATGAACTATTGAAATTAAAAGAGTACCAAACAGAGAAATATATGCTATTTATGAAAATAAAACTTGAAATCTTATATATTTAACACTATTAAATTGAGAGCAATATACAAATGTATTTCATTTTAGAAATAAGGAGTTATTATGAGATGCAATAAAATGATGATTTGTAAGACAATGATATAAATGAATTGAATTAGACGCAAAAACTTGATTACGGAAATTATTTAAAAAAGATTGAAAAGAAGTTCATATTTTTTCAGATGAATATGTTACTGCTACATTAAATGCTGTAAATTATATGAGAGATTTTATAAAGGAAATTCGTGAAGAAGCTGAAAAAAGAAGAAAAAACGATATTAAGTAATATCGTTTTTATTTATTTGTAGAGTTAGATATTTCAGCTTCCATTTCTTTTAATATCATCTTTTCAACTTTTATAATTATTTTATCACCTAGATGTGAATACCTTTTATGCAAATTTTCTCAATCGATAACAGATTTCTTCATATCTAAAAATTCCCTATAAACCACATCCATAGCCTTATCCATTTCCTTAATTGCTTTCATTTCATTAGGTTTTTCTCATTTTAATTCTCATTTTTTAAACATTCTTACTTCCTCATCAGAAAATCAGGATTTTTTTAATAATCACTCTCAAACTCATTTTCAGCTTTGTAATCAATTTTTTTGTAGAGTTTCTCAAATACTTCTATCATTTAATGCATAAGCAACTTTTCAAGTTTGAGTTTCTTTTGAATATTCTTCAAGTTTTTGATATCTTTTATTTGGGTCTACTTGATTAGTATTAAAACTTTTTCATCCTCTTCAATTTTCAGGTTTCCTGTAACTATCTGTGGATAAATATCAAAGTTTCTTATTTAAATCAGCAAAAGTATTAAACTCTGGAACAAGTAAAACAGGAACTTGATTATTTCATTTGTAAAATCTTCCATCAACTATGGTATATCACTTTGCTTCTAGTTTTTCTACTTCTCTTGAAAGTTGTTTTTCATATAACAGAACGCTTCATTTATCAGCTAATTTTGCTCATCCTTTTACAGCTGTAATAAATCAGAGATTATAGGCAAAAAGTTTCGTTAAATCCTCTATATTTCAAATATTGGTAAAACTATCTAGCATCTCTTTACTATTTCATCCATTTTTTATAGCATCTTGTAGATTACTTGTTATAACGGTATAATAGGTGAAAAAGGTTCATTCTATTCAGGTTTTTACTCCATAATTTGTAATACTATTTTCCATTATACTTTTGAAAGTATCACTTTTTAAATTTTTTATTAAATATTCCTCTGTAAAACCACTTCATCTAAAAAGTGAAAACAACACAGCCGTAGAAGCTAAATCAAAGGATTTCTTTCTTAAAATATCTCTATTTGTATCATTTTCACTATCAATCCCAACTCCAGCCTGCCATCATCATTCAATATTAAATGCTTCATACATTCAAGCTCTATAACTACTCTCAACAGCAGTAAAAACTAAAGTTGCTACAGGAACTCAGGCTCAGAAAGTTCACTTTGAAAGTAAGACAGCACTGGCTCATCATATAACAGTTCCAGAAATATCTATGAGTCATTTGGTAGAAGTGATTTCTCTGTATATTTTTGAAATAAGAGAGTCTTTATAAATATTACTAAAATTTTTTTCATAAAGTTTGAGTATTTCTTCACTAGATTTTCATTTAATATTTCATAATTCGCTGAAATCTAAAACGACTTCATTTCATTTTCATAAAGGTAAATTGAATATCTTTTTATCTTGTATAGCTGGTGAATTATTGGTAATCAAGTCTTTCCCAATATTTACAGCATAATCCTTAATTTCTGCTTTTATTAATCATTCATATTTCTTTGGTATATCTTGATACAATATCTTTTCCCAAGTTATATAATCTCTTTGTTTTAATCATTCTTGAGATGATTTAAAGGTTTCAATTTCTTTGTTCAGATTTGTTTGAATTTCGGCTAACTTTCAGATAACTTTTTTGGTGTCATTTTCTATTTTACTTCAAACCTCACTTGGAGCATTCTCTTTATTTCAAATATTTTTGTTTACATCAGTTTTTAGCTTCTCATCAAAAGTATTGAGAGCTGTATTTGAAATTATCTTTTTTCAAATATCCGTAGTATTGAGTAATTTTACAAATTCATCAGCAATAGGGATATATTTTTCTATAATTTGTTTCACCTTTTCTTTAAACTGATTTTGTGCAAAGGTTTTTGAGGCATCCATATTTTCTGGAGCATATGGCATATTACTAGAGGCTTTTATACTTTCATCAAGTTCTTGTTTTGCTTTCTTGATTTCAGCTTCTCAAAGGACTTTTGCTAAAGGTTCTTTATTTGAGTTATATCTTAAATATGCTGAATAAGTATCCGGTTTTAAAGTAGCTATTTTATTTCAATTGATGTCTTTTTCTTCAAAAACTTCTTTAAATTTTGAAAAATCTTTATTTTTCTCTAAAAATGATATCTGACTTTCTCATAGTAACTTATTCGTAACTCCTGTTTCTTTCGTATCTTTATTTTCTTTTGGCTTACTTTCTTGTGATTTTCCTTTTTGAAGTTTTAATA